>JAWVZD010000431.1:0-3084 GCA_033722395.1 Thermoanaerobaculia bacterium
ACGACCTCGACGCCCCGCCGCCGGAGCGGCTGCTGGGGCTCTTCGCCAACGACGACCTGGCGTTCCGGCTGGACGACATGCGCTATCCGGAGGAACGACGCGACCCGTCTCTGGCTCGCTTGACCGAGCTCGCCCTGGAGGTGTTGACCGGCACCGGCGAGCCGTTCTTCCTGGTGGTGGAGGGGGGACGCATCGATCACGCCAGTCACAGCTTCGACGCCGCGACCACGGCCCACGAGCTGGCCGAATTCCACGAAGCCGCCCGCGTCGTGCTCGAGTTGCGGCGCGTTCGTCCAGAGCTCCTCGTCCTGGTCACGGCCGATCACGGCACCGGCGGCCTGGCGATCAACGACTACGTCGACTGGGAGGCCCTGCGCCGGCAGCGGGCCTCGGTGCAGTGGATGGCGGAGCAGATCCGCAACGCCGATGGCGACGTCGACATGGTACGCGCGATGACCGGCTTCGACGACCTCGAGGAGAGTGATCTCGAGGCGGTGCGGGAGGAGTTCGACAAGTACGAGGCGTGGAGGACTCTCGGCCGGTTACTAGCCGAGCGCAACGGTGTCACTTGGATCCCCCGCGTCACACTCGACACCAAGGGACATACGGGGGAGGACGTACCGATCTACGCCGGTGGGCCCGGCGCGGAGCGCTTCGGCGGGGTGATCGACAACACCGACATCGCCGCCGCTCTCTTCGATCTGGTCGGCCGGGGTGCCCGGGGTGACGAAGGCGAAGCGACGCGCTGATCGCCGGTGGCAAGAAGAAAAAAGACCGACTCGATCTCTCGAGCCGGTCGGAAGTGCGGATCGGGATGGGGCTGGATCAGTCGAGCTTGACCACGTTCTCGGCCGACGGACCTTTCTGGCCCATCACCATGTCGAACTGGACCCGGTCGCCTTCGGCCAGGCTGCGGAATCCGTCGCCCTGGATCGCCGAGTAGTGGACGAAGCAGTCCTTCTCCTCGTCGTCCATGGTGATGAAGCCGTAACCCTTCGCGTCGTTGAACCACTTGACAACACCCGTACTGCTCATGCATCGACTCCTTGTGGTTTGCCTTACGGACGGCCGTCCGCGAGGCTTCTACTTGGGGGATACAACGAACTCTCGTTCGGCGTGCCGGTGAACCGGTACCCGTACCGGCACTCCATTTCGTCTGTTGATTCGATTCCCGATAGGCTTGATTCTAGGCTGCTCGACGGCCGAGAGGTTGCCAGAACCTCGGCGCAATGTCAACGGCTCCGCGCGCCCTCGACCGCGGCCGACCGACAGGCGGGGAACTCGCGCCGCTCGAACGGTGTCTAACACGACCGAGGCTTCGAATCGCCGATGCTGACTCCCCCCGATCTGCTGCATCTCGAGCCGCGGCTCGACATCGACCGTGAGCTGGTGGAGGAGCTTCTCGAGATGGCGTTTCTGGGGCGAGACTCGGGTCCGGAGCTCGATGCCGCCCTGGCGAGCGGAACCTCGGGTGGGTGGCGGCCGGAGTTCTTCGCCCGCGATCTCTTCCTGCGCGAGCTCGTCGGGACCATCTTCTCCGTCTCGGTCCGGGGACGGAGCTATTCGACGCACCGCGACTTCCTGGTGCGCGTCCTCTCCAGCCCGCCGCGCAGCCACGAGGCGATCGCCTTCCGGCAGGAGATCGTGCGGGAGCTCGAGGAAAACGACGAGATCCGACGGCGGTTCGAAGATCTCTATGTGTCGCTGCGCGATCTTCTCGAGCGACTCCGTCTGCCCGGTCAGTCCGCCCGTCTCGACATCAACACCTACCGGCTCGAGGTCCTCGAGCACGCCAAGCGGGTCGTCGACACCATGGCGAGCGGCTTCACCGGCGCCACGTCGGCGCTGGCTCGCCTCTCGGAGGCCGGCGAGGCGATCCGTGCATCTCCGGAGTACGGTCTGCTCGCGGCGATGGTCGATTGGGAGCAGCGGATGGCGACACTGCGGGTCGGTCTCGACGTCGGCGCGGCGGGCCGGATCACGCGTGTCGAGGTCGAGGATCTGCGCGAGAACGAAGGAAATCTCTTCTACAGCGGTCCGTGGAAGCGGCTGCGGCAGCGGTTGAGCTTTCTGGTCCGCGGTTACAAGTGGGACAGCGCCTCGGTCCTGTCGCGGCTGATCCACCAGGTCTTCCTCAAGCTCAGGCCGTCGCTGACCCCCCTGGTGCAGCTCGTCGGTCAGATGGAGATCTATCTGGCCAACCGAGGCTTCCGTCGGCTCGCCGAAGAGAACGGTCTCGCGGTGACCCTCGCGTCGTTCGACCCCGCCGCACCGGTCGCCTTCGCGAGCCTGTTCAACCCGTTGCTGCTGGGCGAGGGGAGCCCGCCCGTACCGTGCGACCTCGGGGCCCGGCCGGCCGACTCCGTGACGCTCTTGACCGGGCCCAACTCGGGCGGCAAGACACGCCTGTTGCAGGCCGTCGGACTCGCTCAAGTGCTCGGTCAGAACGGTCTCTACGTGGCGGCCCGCCGAGCCGAGCTGGCCCCGATGCAGGGCATCTACGTATCGCTCGTCGAGCAGGAGACGGCGGGTCAGTCCGAGGGTCGCCTAGGCCGCGAGCTGTTGCGGATCCGGCGTATGTTCGAGTCGATCGACGTACCGTCGCTCGTCGTGCTGGACGAGCTCTGTTCGGGCACCAACCCGTCCGAGGGGATCGAAGTGTTCTCGCTCGTCCTGGAACTGCTCGACCGGGTGTCGCCCTTTGCCCTGATCAGCACTCATTTCCTCGATCACGCCCGTGAGCTCGAGCGCCGGCCGCCGATTACGGGACTGGAGTTCCTGCAGGTCGAGGTCGACGAGGCGCAGCGCTCGACCTACCAGTTCGTTCCCGGGGTGGCCGAGACCTCGTTGGCCGCGCTGATGGCGAAGCGCCTCGGTGTGACGCAGGAGGAGCTGGCCGCGACCATCGAGAGGCGTCTGGCTGCTGTCGGGACCGACTCGGACGTACGCTCCGGCGGTGGCGGTGGCTCGACGTCTCGGACGGACCGTCCGGGCGAGGAACGCCGCTCCGTACCAAAGGTCGAATAAAAACGCCCGCTCCGTAGGGGAGCGGGCGACGTGTGCTACGCGAATCGAATGCGCCGA
>JAWVZD010000432.1:0-3071 GCA_033722395.1 Thermoanaerobaculia bacterium
CGACGGAACCACCTGTCCCAGATCGCCTCCGCCGATCCCCGGCGAATCGCTCCCGACCGTTGCCGCGATTCGATCGGCCAGCCCCTCCAGGTCCGGCTCCCGCCAGTGGAACATCGAGTTGATCACGGCCTTCACCGCCCCGAACCCTCCGTTCGGCGCCGTCTTCACTTACTACCTGCGGGACGACCGCAAGACCGATCTCGAGGAGCGGCGAGCGCGCGAGGAGGAGATCGCCGCCGAGGGTGGCGACACGCCGTATCCCGGTTTCGAGGTGATGAAGGAGGAGGCGCTGGAGAAGGATCCGGTCGTGCTGCTGACGGTGGAGGACTCGGCTGGCGCCGTCGTGCGGCGCCTGACCGGACCGGCGAAGGCCGGTTTCCACCGCGTCGCCTGGGATCTGCGGTACCCGAGCACCATGGTCGATACCGGAGGCTGGCGCTCGCGCGGTGACTCCGGCGTGCTGGCCGCTCCGGGGACCTACCGGGTGCGAATGGCGACCCGGGTCGACGGGGTGGTGACCGAGCTCGGCGAGCAGAGCTTCGAGGTGGTCCCGCTGTGGGACGGCGGCACGCTGCCGGGCGACGAGCCGTCTGCGGTCGGCGCCTTCCTGCGCGAGGTGGCCGAGACGATGCGCTTGGTGTCGGCGGCGGGCGCCGTCATCGACGAGACCTCCGAGCGGCTCGAGGCGATCGAGGCGGCCTTGGCGCGCTCGACCACCGACGAGTACGATGACGAGGTGGCGGAGATGCAGCGACGTCTCTACGCGATGCGCGACCGCCTGTCGGGCGATCAGCAGCGCGCCAAGATGGGCGAGAATCAGGACCACACGATCGAGAAGTATCTGCAGGTGGCTTCGTTCGGCACCGCCTACTCGACCTACGGCGCGACGCCGACGCACGTCGAGAGCCTCGAGACGGCCAACGAGCTGCTGGCGGCGCTACGGCGCGACCTGGCGCAGCTGGTCGATGTGGACCTGCCGGCGCTCGAGGAGCGCCTGGAGGAGGCGGGCGTCGTCTGGACGCCGGGTCGGCAGGTGCCTTAGGTCGTCGAGGAGAGGGTTCGATGCAGCTCACCGAGCGCCAGCAGCGGGTCGTGGCGGCCGCCATCACGGTGGTGGCGGTGGTCACGATCCTGGCGGCGGTGGGCGTCTTCTTCTGGTTGATCGCCCGCTTCGTCGGAGCGTTCGCCCACGTCTTCCTGCCGCTCGCGGTGGCGGGCATCGGAGCGATGGTCTGCCGGCCGTACTTCTCCTGGCTCGAGGACCGTCTGCGCTTGAACGCGCCGCTGGCGCTGGTGGCACTCTTCCTTTCGGTGCTGGTGCCGCTGGCGGCCTTCTTGTGGTTCTTCGGCGCCATCCTGGTACGCCAGATCGCCGACCTGGTGGAGGCGGCGCCGGCCTGGTGGGACAACCTGCGCGCCCAGGCGGAGCAGCGTTGGCCACAGGTACAAGAGTTCCTCGACAGTCCGATGGGCCAACGGCTGCGCGACTTCGTGAGCGAGAACGCTGCCGGTCTCATCGATGCGGCGAAGGTGATCGGGCAGCACACGGTGACGGCGGGGATGGGCTTCATGCGCGGCGTGGGAGCGCTTTTCGGCTGGGCGGTGGCGCCGGTCTACTTCGCCTTCTTCCTGCTGACGCCGGACTGGAAGGCGCGCGACTTCGGCGATCATCTGCCGTTCCTGAAGCAGGAGACGCGCCGCGACGTGGTCTACCTGCTGGAGGAGTTCGTCAAGACGATCGTCGTCTTCTTCCGCGGGCAGCTGGTCATCGCGACCCTGCAGGGTCTCCTGTTCGCCATCGGCTTCACCGTCGTGGGTCTCCAGTTCGGCTTCCTGCTCGGCCTCGTCCTCGGGTTCCTCAACATCATCCCGTACCTCGGCAGCATGGTCGGGCTGGCGGTGACCTTGCCGCTGGCCTACTTCCAGCCCGACGGCGGCTGGATGACGGTCGTCGGTGTGCTGGTGGCGATGAGCGTGGTGCAGCTGATCGAGGGCTATCTCCTCACCCCCAGGATCATGGGCGACCGGACCGGTCTCCACCCGATGGTGATCATCGTGGCGGTCTTCTTCTGGGGCTCGGCCCTGGGCGGCATCCTGGGGATGATCCTGGCGATTCCGCTGACCGCCTTCGCGGTGGTGTTCTGGCGCCTGGCGCGCGAGAAGTACATCGAAGAGTGGGTCTGAGGCGGTGGGCCGGCGAACGCCTCCCTCGGCCCTTCGTTTTCCGAGCGCTCAGCGCTCTCCGTCGGAGTGGAAGATCTCCTCGATCGACTGACCGAACAACCCGGCGATGCGAAAGGCGAGAGGCAGGCTGGGGTCGTACTTGCCGGTCTCGATCGCATTGACGGTCTGCCGCGAAACCTCGAGCTCGTCGGCCAGGCGGGCCTGCGTCCAGTCGCGCTCGGCGCGCAGCACCTTGAGGCGGTTTTTCACGCGTACCGCCTCGCGCCGAGCCACATCCCGAAGAGGTAGAAGATCGCCATGACCAAGAACACGTCGCCGGTATCGATGACGACCCACCCCGCAGCCTCCAGCAGGGAGACGGTGAAGGTGGTGACGAAGCCGGCGCCGAACCCCAGGGCGAGCGCCTGCAGCTGGATCTTGCGGTGCAGCTCGTCGGCTTGGCGCAGGAAGCGGCCGAAGGCGAGTGCGGCGAAGATGCCGAGGGCGGTCGGTACAACGACGGCGGTCACGGCGAGCGCTCCACCGTCGATCAGGTCGCGTCTCAGAGCGTAGGTGGCGGATAGGAAGGCGAGCGCCCACGCCGCCAGCACCCAGTTGGCGATGCGTGCGTTGCGCCGGTCCCGCTCGGTCATCGAGCGACAGTGATTCAGGTAGCTTCTCCACGAGCTCTCGGTGTGCGCTTCTTCCATGTCAACTCTCCCTTTCAATATGACAAATTCGCTTGACATGATTGAATGTATATGTAGTGCGACAAAAAGTCAAGGAGGGTTTACACGTCCCTAGGGAGTGGCCGCGCCGCCCCGAGCCGGGTCGAAGGTCCGTTCGATGTGGTCTTCGAGGACCTGCATCGGCAGGGCGCCGGGGCCGAGCACGGCATCGTGGAAGTC
>JAWVZD010000433.1:0-3064 GCA_033722395.1 Thermoanaerobaculia bacterium
CAGGAGCTGAAGCGGCGCAACGTCTGGCGGGTGGCGGCGACCTACGCCGTCGTGGCCTTCGTCGTCGCCCAGGTGGCCCGGCTTCTCCAGCCCGCCCTGCTTTTGCCCGACTGGTTCTACCGGGCCGTGGTGGTCGCGGCCCTTCTCGGCTTTCCCATCGCCCTGGTCATCGCCTGGGCGTTCGAGCTGACCCCGGAGGGTGTGCGTCGGACGCCGGAAGCGGAGCCCACCGCCGGGAAGGAGGCAACCGGGACCCGGCCCGGTATGCACACCGGCTACAAGGTCCTCCTCGGGCTCGGTCTGCTCGCCGCAGCCGGAGTGGGCACCTGGTACCTGGTCGGCGCCGGCGGCGAGGCCGGCCCGGAGGTCACGGATCGCTCGATCGCCGTCCTCCCCTTCGAGACCCTCGGGGACACCGCGGCCACCACCTTCACCGAAGGGCTCCACAACGACCTCATTACGCGCCTCCAGCGGGTTTCGGAACTCACGGTCACGGCCCGGCCTTCGGTCATGCGCTACAAGGGGACCGCCGAGCCGCTCGCCACGGTGGCCGAGGAGCTGGGTGCCCGCTGGCTCGTGACGGCCGCCGTCCAGTCCGCTGGCGGACAAGTCCAGGTCAACCCCCGTCTCGTCGACCCCCGCACGGGCTCGGAGCGCTGGTCGGCGAGCTACCGGCGCGAGCTCGCCGCCGACGAGCTGTTCGCCCTCCAGGAGGAGATCACCCGACAGATCGCCGGGGCGCTCGAAGCGGAGCTTTCCTCGGGCGAGGGCGAGCGCATCGAAGCCCGACCCACCGAGGACCTGGAGGCCTATCGGCTCTACGTCCAAGGTCGCCGGGAGCTGGCGCAGCGCAGCGGGAGCGGCATGGACCACGTGGAGGAGGCCGTCCGCCTTTTCCGGGCGGCGATCGAGCAGGACTCGAGCTTCGCGCTCGCCTGGACGGGGCTGGCCGACGCGGCGGGCGCCATGCCGCCAGCCTGGTGGGACGTCGCCATGGCGGACTCCCTTGTCACGCCCGACGTGGAGCAGGCGTTCGCGGCACGACGGGCCCTGGAGCTCGATCCCGACCTGGCCGAGGCCCACGCCTCGCTCGGCCTCGTGCACCTGCGCGACCGGAACGCACCGGCCGCCCGGGAGGAGCTCGAGCGGGCGATCGACCTCAAGCCGAGCTATTGGGAGGCCCACTACTGGCTCGGAGAGCTGTACCTGAAGGTGGGTCGGCCGGAGCGGGCGCTCGAGCACCTGAAGACGGCCGTCGAGTTGAACCCCCGGCACGCCCTCGCCCGCCACTGGCTCTACGACGCGTACAACTGGACGGGTCAGGCCGAGGAGAGCCTCGAAGAGGCTCGCCGCCAGGAGGAGATGGGCTTGGAGGAGACGAGCGCGATCGGAGGCCAGATCCGGGCCCTCGTGAGCCTGGGCCGGCTCGAGGAGGCGCGCCGCATGCTTGATGAGCAAGTGGCCGAGCACCGCCCTTCGACGATCTGGGGCGGTTGGTTCCGGGCTTATCTGGTCGAGGTCCGGGCGGCCCAGGGTGACACGGCCCGTGCCCGCCAGGTGCTGGAAGAGTTACAGGCGGCGGACGCGGAGCCGCAGATCCTGGCCTGGGCGCACATCGGCCTCGGCGAAACCGACAGGGCCCTCGAGCAGTTCGACCGCCTCGAGAAGGAGGATTGGGCCGAGATCGCCACCGGCGGGGTGCTGCGCGGAATGGCAAGTCGCGACTCCACGCTCCGGGACGATCCGCGCTACCGCCGACTGGTCGCGGAGTCCTATCGCGCCTGGGGCCTGAGCGCCGACGGCCGCTTTCCGTCGGAGATAGGTGGCTGACTCCCGGCGAATGCTCCGCTTGGTGACAGCACAAGCGATCCGCGCCGATTCAGAGGGCACATTGCGAGGTCGAGCGAGTGCGGCGGCTCTCGGCCGATCTCGCAGTGTCGGATGCGGAGGGCGGTGAGGACGCCCTTTAACTGGTGATAGACAAGGCTCTGGACAGATAGGGTCGCGGCAGCCGCAGACGGACGAGGGTTACCGAAAATCAAGGCCCGGAAGAAGCCCTGCCGGGAAAGAGAGTCGAAGCCAGTCGCGGAAACTCGCAACCTTTACGAGCGATCGTGGAGTTCTACGCGCGGTGACGCAGATCGCGGCCTCAGTGGCAGGAGGATCCAGAGGGACTCGGCCGGGGGATGGATCTCTGGCTCCGCCCGCGCTCACATCGTCGCGCGGCTTCCGAGCCAAACGTGAGCTACGGTCTCCGGCTCAGGGCTGAGGTGGAAGCGTCCGTATCCCGGATCACTGTCGATCTGCACGCGCCGTGGCTGACGACGTCGGGTGCGGACTCGCCGTGAGCAGTCGCCGGAACCGAGGTTCGTCGATCAGCGGGACGTAGAGGGTCGCGGGCACGCTGTTCCAGCGGCTGCTCCAGCGCTCGAAGGCGCTGAGACGGCTCCGCCACGTGGGGTGCCCGGCAAGCAGCACTTCAATGGCATCGAGAGCCGCTTTCTTACGTCCGAGCCGGGCGAGCAACGCGGCGCGCCAGACTTCCGCTTCTCCATACTGAATCGCCGCATCGTCACCGAGGTCCCCGGAAAGGGCGGCGCGAGCCGGATCCGGGTCGCCCGCCTCCGCTGCGGCGATCGCCTCGAGGTTGGAGAGCCGCCAGCGGCGCGGCTTGCCTGTGGTAGCCATTTCGACGAGCTTGCTGAAGAGCTGCCGCGCCTCCTTTGGCTGACCGGCCACCAGCAGCAGACGCGCTCGCAGATGTCGAATCCAGGTCGCCTCTCCCGGCTCGGCTGCCGCCAGCTCGCTCGCCCGTTGGACGAGAAGTGGAGCCATCCGACGGGCCTCCTCGCGCGCACCGAGCAGATGTGCTTCTTCCAGCGCGAGCGTCGCCCAGTGTAGATCAGTGGTGCTGCCGACGTCTGTGATCCGTCGGGACGCTTCCTCCACACGCCCGAGCTGTAAGAGCGCCTCGAGCTCCGACAGACGGAACCAGAAGTGATCCACGGTCGGGTACCTGCTCACGGCGCTTCGCGCTGCTTTCAACTCGCGTTCGTGATCCCCG
>JAWVZD010000434.1:0-3064 GCA_033722395.1 Thermoanaerobaculia bacterium
AGGCGCCGTCGAACGCCGCCTCGACGCTCGGCGGATCGTCCAGGTCGCAGGCGACCACCTCGGCGCCGAGCGCGGCCAGCTCCCGCGCATCGTCCGAATCGGGATCCCGCGTCAACGCTCGGGCAGCGAAGCGTCCGCTGTCGTCGTTACAGATCGCGCGTACCAGGCCACCACCCTGGGCTCCGGTAGCGCCGGCGACGGCGATGATTTTCGTCTGGCTCATGATCGACTCCTTTTGGGCGGCAGAGTATTTCACTTCGACATACCCGCCGTCGAGAGTCTGTCGGCTCGGGGAGCCGTCTCAGGCGTCGGCGTACAGCCTCTCGATCTCGGCGGCGAAGTTCTCTTCGATCACCCGGCGCTTGAGCTTCATCGTCGGCGTGAGCTCCCCGGCTTCGACCGAGAACTCGCGCGGCAGGATGCGGAAGCGCTTGATCGCCTCGACGCGGGAGAGGCGCTCGTTGACGCGCTCGACCTGGTGCTCGACGTGGGTGCGGATGATGTCGCAGATCGCTGCCTCCTCGAGCGTCTCTGCCGAGCTGCCGAGGCTCTTGGCGATGCGCCGCCAGCGCTGTGGGTGGAGCGTCAGCAGAGCGGTGATGTACTTCCTGCCGTCGCCGATCGCCGCCACCTGGCCGACCGCCGGGATCGACTTCAAGAGGCTCTCGATGTTCTGCGGCGAGATGTTCTTGCCGCCCGAGGTGACGAAGATCTCCTTCTTGCGATCGGTCACCCTGAGGAAGCCGTCCTCGTCGAGCTCGCCGATGTCGCCGGTGTGGAGCCAGCCCTCCTCGTCGATCGCCTGGCGCGTCGCCTCCTCGTCCTTCAGATAGCCGAGGAAGACGTGCGGCCCGCGAACCAGGATCTCGCCGTCGTCGGCGATCTCGACCTCGGTACCCGGCAGAGCGGTGCCGCACCAGCCGGTGCGGAAGCTGTCGGGCGTCGAGACGGTCGCCGGGCCGGTGTCCTCCGACTGACCGTAGACCTCGAGCAGAGGAATGCCGAGCGACAGGAAGAACTCGTGCGTCTCGAGCGTCGTTCGAGCCGCGCCGACGGCGCAGATGCGCGCCCGGTCGAGTCCGAGTCGCCGGCGCAAGGGGTGGAAGACGAGCCGCTCGAACAGCGGGTAGGAACGGGGGAGCTCGTCGCCCCGTTGTGCCGCGTAGCCGGCGGCGAGACCGATTCGCCGCGCCCACCCGAGAAGCGCGCGGCGGAGCAACGAGGCGTCGGCCAGCGCCTCCTCGAGCAGCGACTGCATCTTCTCGTAAACCCGGGGCACGCCGAAAAAGACGTGCGGTCGCACCTCGCGCAGGTTCTCGCCCATCGCCTCGAGGCTCTCGGCGAACCAGGTGGTCGCGCCGATCGCCATCGGGGCGTGCAGGCTCACGACCTGCTCGGCGATGTGCGACAGCGGCAGGTAGCTGATGACGCAGTCGTCGGGGTCGAAGTCGAACAGGTCGACGACGGTGTCGGCGGTCCAGGTCAGGTTGCGGTGCGACAGCATGACCGCCTTCGGAGGACCGGTGGTGCCGGAGGTGTAGATCAGCGTGCACGGATCGTCCGGCCGCTGCGCCTCGATGCGCGCCTCGAGCACGTGCTCCGGCGTCTCCTCGGCCTTGGCGAGGAGCTTCTGCCAGGACAGGGCGCCGGGATCGCGTCCCTCCATCAGCACCACGGCCTTGAGGTCGGGCGAGTGATATCGGATCTGGCCGGCGAGTTCGAGGTAGCGGGCGCTCTCGATGACCAGGATCTCCGCCTCGGCGTGCTCGACGATGTAGCGCGCCTGCTCGGGAGAGGAGGAGGTGTAGATGCCGGTGGGCACGGCCCCGGCGAGGATCGCGCCGATGTCGGCGAGGAACCACTGCGGCCGGTTGAAGCCGAGGATCGCCACACCCTTGCCGGGCTCGAGGCCGAGGCTCAGGAAGCCGCGCGCGACGCGCCGCGCCTCGTCCCGGTAGTCGGACCAGGTGCGAGCTTGCCACTCGCCGTCGGTCTTGTGGACCAACGCCGGCAGGTCGGGATGTGCCGCGGCGGTGCGATCGAGCACGGCCGCGACGGTCGCGTCGGGGGCGGTCAAAGCATCGAGATTCTAACCTCTAGCGCCTCCATTCAGGTCGTAGCGCCGCCAGCTCGACGTAGTAGATATCCCCTAAGCCGTTGCCCGGGCCCCGAATGACGCCGAGCAGCTCGTGGTACGAGATCGGTCCCGGCTCGGCATGGCGTAGGTCGTCGCGCGGCACGGCGCGGGCGAAAAGGAGATACTGTCCGTCATCGCCGAGCTCGAGGATCACCTCGATCTCCTCGACCTGAAGCTGCGCTTCTACACCGAGTGCGAGACGGGGGCCTGCCGCGACGACTTCCTCTCGTACCTCGAGCGCGCCGGGCGCAACGGCCACGGCGAGAGGGTCGACTCGGAGGGTGCCGCCTGAGGGCGGCCCTCCGAGTGCCGCTCGGCGGAGCTTCTGCCCGAGACGACGGATCGAGCCGATCGAGCGCCAGCCGCGCGGGGCGCTGTTGCGGATCGATCGCGAGCGCTTTCTCGTAATGGCGCCGCGCGCCTTCGATGTCGCCCGTCAGCTCGAGAGCGCGCCCCCACCCCAATTCCGCAGCGGCCGATTCGGGATAGTACTCGGCGGTGAGCAGGAAGACGATCCGACCTTCGGCGAGGTGCTCGTCGTCCAGCAGACGGTTCCCGGCCTCGACCATCTGCTCGACGGATCGGTGCTCGACTCGTGGATCGAGCAGGTCGCGGACGAAGCGAAAGACCGCCGCCTGGGTCTTGCCGCGGCGCAGGAGATCCTCCACCTGCGCCGCCGTCGTCGCCGGCGGCTCGTAGGTCAGTGCCGCCTCGAGGACCGGATCGCGCCCGGCGAAATAGTCGGCTGCCGCGGGGACCACATCGACGTGGGCGGCCGTCGCCGAGCGGAAATCGTTGGCACCGTTCGGCCAGTAGCGCGTCGAGACGCGCAGTGTCAGGTCGCTCGCCTCGAGGCGGATCTTTTTCGAATCGCCGAAATGGGTCGGCGGCGAGCCACTGGGCTCACCGACGAAGCAGGCCTCGGTC
>JAWVZD010000435.1:0-3053 GCA_033722395.1 Thermoanaerobaculia bacterium
CATCCCTCGTTGTGAGGAGACGCCCTTCCTGCGCGCCGTGGCGCACACCACGGATGGACGACTCGCCGAGAGCGTCTACATGATCGACGGCACAGCCGACAGCCTGTCGGTCAGCCTGGTCGAGATCTACGCCATGGTCACCGATCGCACCGGCCGACCCGTGGCCGGCCTGGAGCCGGCGATGTTCGAGCTCCACCTCGGGCAACGGTCGCTACCGATCGAGCGCTTCACCGAAGGCGACGCCGTACCGCTGTCGCTCGCACTGGTCATCGACAGCTCGGACAGCATGTTCGAGTCGATGGAGCGAGCCAAGGGTGCCGCGCAACAGTTTCTGAGCCAGGTGCTCGACGTCGACGACGAGGTCCTGCTGGTCGATTTCGACCACCGGCCCCGTCTGCTCGCCGGGCCAACGCGGCAGGTCGACCAACTGGTCGAGCGCTTCGGCGCCATCGAGCCGGACGGCGCCAGCGCGGTCTACGACGGCATCGCCTTCGCCCTGCTACAGCTGCGCCAGGCCGCGAACCGCCGCGCGCTGGTGGTGCTCACCGACGGGCAGGATTCCGGCAGCCGGCTGACGGCACGCGAATGTGCCCGTTTGGCACGACGCTCCGGCGTGCCGATCTTCGTCCTCCGCCATTCATCCCGTCCTGTCTCCCGCCTGTCGCATCACGTCCTGGCCCTCGACGAGCTGGCGGACTCGACCGGAGGAGCGGTCTATCCGATCCTTTCGGAGGACGACGTCGACGCGGCATACGAAGCGATCGAGCGGCAGCTGCGCGGCCAGTACCTGATCGCCTTCGAGGTCGAGGACGCGCTGTCACCGGACGATCTGGCCACGCTCGCCGTGCGACTCGGCGACCAGCGTCTGCGTGTACGGACGATCCTCGGCGGCCAGGTTCGGCTGACGGACTGAGGCCGCGAACCGTCCGTGCAACCCCCTCGCTCCAACTCCGACGGCGAGCGTCTGGTCGCCGCGATCGTCCACTATGGCGACCTCGAGCCGACTCGCGCCACCGTCGAATCGATACGTCGGACCTACCCTCCGGCCGAGATCTGGGTGGTCGACAATCAGGGAGAGGCGCGTCGTCGAATGGGGGCCCCGATCGGCGGGGTGATCGACCGCTGGCTCGAGCCGGGCGAAAACCTGGGCTACGGCGGAGCGATCGATCTCGCCGCCTCCGCCGCACTCGGCGAGGAGCGCTTCGACGCCATCCTGGCGCTCAACAACGACGTCGAGCTCGCCCCGGGCGCGACCGCGGCTCTCCTCGACGAGCTCCGACTCGACCGGCGGACCGCGGCGGTGACGCCCCGCATCCTGCGGCCCGGCCGCGCAGCTCGCATCTGGTACGACGGCGGCTCGATCGACTGGACACGCGGCACCGGCCGGGTGCCGCGAGCCGGACGGCCGGCGAAGGGTGCCGGCGTCGGCGATCCGCACGACGTCGACTTCGCCAGCGGCTGCGTCCTGCTCCTGCGGCTCGGCGCCCTCGCCGCGGAAGGCGGCTTCGACCGGCGCTATTTTCTCTACGAGGAGGACGTCGAGCTCTCGCTCAGGCTGCGCGGCGCCGGCTGGCGCCTGCGTCACGTCCCCGGCGCCACGGTGCACCATGCCGGGCAGGCGAGCCAGCGCGGCACCGGCGAGGCGTTCCGACCGCTCCACGATCCACGCCATCCGCGGCTGGAACGACTCATCGAGCTGCGGGTCTCGAACCGCCTGCTCACCGCCCGCCGGCACGCTCGAGGCACCGACCGGCTGCGCTTCTGCATCGGCTTTCCGATCTACTGGAACGCCAAGTGTCTCCAGGCCACGCTCTGCGGCCGGCCGCTCGCCTGGAGCGCTCTACTGAACGGTCTACGGCGGTACCGGCGGCTGTCCGCCCACCCTCCGGACGACGCTCTGTCGGGCGGCGAATCGGCGCCCGTGGTCTGAAGATGGTCGCCCAGATCGACCCACTCTACCGCCGCGCCGGCCTCGGACCCACCTGGGTCCGAATCCTCAGCTGGGCGCTGTTCGAAGGCCGCCCTCTGACGACCCGTGGACGCTGGTTCAACCCGATCGTGCTCGCACTCCATCACCTGCACTGTCGCCTACCTCGTCCGGCTCCGGTCGAAGCGCCGATCTTCGTCGCCGGCATGGGGCGCTCCGGCACCACGCTGCTGGGCAAGATACTGTCGCTCCATCCTCGAGTCGGGTTCCTCAACGAGCCGAAGGCCCTGTGGCACGTCGCCGTCGGACGCGAGGACATCGTCGGGAGCTACCAGCGGGGCCCGGCACGGTACCGGCTGGACCCCGATGACGCCACCCCCGAGACGCGGCGGCGACTCGAGCGGCTCTTCGCCGCCTATCTGCGTTGGACCGGCCGGCGACGGGTCGTCGACAAGAGCCCCGAGGTCGTCTATCGAGCCGACTTCGTGCGGGCGATCTTTCCCCGCGCCCGCCTGCTCTACCCCGTCCGCAACGGCTGGGCCGTCTGCCGATCGGTGGAGCGATGGTCGACCCGGCACCGACGCACCGTCGGCGACGAGGTACACGACTGGTGGGGAGCCGACCGGCGGAAGTGGCGTCTGCTGGTCGAGCAGCTGGCGGCGCGCGAGCCCGATCTCGAACCGGCGGCGGCCGAGCTCGCGACGCTCGAAGACCAGCGACAGATGGCCGCTCTCGAGTGGATCCTGACGAGCCGCCACGCCGCACGCCAGCTCGAGCGCTCGGCCGACATCCTGCCGGTGCGCTACGAGGAGCTGACCGCCTCGCCGCTCGCTACCATCGCGTCGGTGCTCGAGTTCTGCCATCTACCGTCCGACGAACGGGTCGACGCCTACTGCCGGGACGCCGTGCGACCGGCCGAGCCGGCACGCCCGTTCGCTCTCCCGGAAGCGCTCGAAGAGCCGTTTCAGCGAGCCCTCGAACAGTGGGGCTACGACGCGTGAGCGGATCCCTCCTGGCCGTGCAGATCGAACCGGTCGGCGGTCACGCCGGCATGCACCACTACGACATCGGCCTGGCCGGCGGCCTCGTCGCCGCCGGCGCCGCGGTGAAGCTCTACACCTCGGGA
>JAWVZD010000436.1:0-3051 GCA_033722395.1 Thermoanaerobaculia bacterium
CGACGTCGCCAAGAGTGCAGCCTAGTTGACGTCCTCCGAGAGCGGCTCTGCGGCCTGCCGAACCTCGCCGTAGGTGGCCTCGTACTTCTGCAGATTCTCCTGTAGGGCCTGCACGATCCGCTTCATGTGCCCCGGGCTGGTGGTGATGCGGGAGGTGACCACCCCTTGCGGCGGCACCACGTTGATGAAGTCCAGGATGAACTCCTCGCGGGTGTGCGTGATGCGTAGCAGGTTCGAATAGCGCCCCTTGAGCTCGTCGTCGCTGATCTTGATGTTGATGCCCTTCTGCTGCTCGTCGCTCATCTCTCACCTCCCGGTGGCTTTCGGGCGATGGTATCGCGCCGCCGGTCGGCCATCGGGCTCACGGCTCCTCTCGCCACTCGACCGGACCCTCGAACTCCCAGCGATGGGGCGGCCGGTAGAGCCCGGCACTCGCCGTCGGCTCGGTGACGCTGAAGCTCAGGTAGCGGCGATGATAATCGTACGGCGCGCCGTCCTTGGCGTGCACGGCGACGTCTATCAGGTACTCGCCGGCCGCCAGATGGAGCGCCGCGCAGACCAGCCGGACCCTCGTCTCGCCGTCCAGACGAGCGGACTCGTAGCCGGCTAGATCGGTGTTGGTGCCCCAACACTCGATACCGCGCGGTGTCGAGATGCCGACCCCGAAGACGAAGTCGTCGAGCTCGGTCTTGGCCGACACGGTGAGCTCGATCGTCACCGCATCTCCGCTCGCGAAGTGGTAGCGCTCCTCGCCCGCGGCGTCGAGTAGGCGCACCTCGCGGATCTCGGCCAGGCGCGAGCCCCAGCGCTCGGGTGACGGCTCCTCGTCGGTCGTGCCGGCCTCGCCGTCGTCGAGCTCGCGCTCGCGCTCCTCCTTGGCTTCACGGTGCTGGCGACTCTCCTCCTCGGCCACCGCCAGCCGGTAGGCGTCGACCACCCGGCGCGGCTCGCCGATCAGCTTCTGGCGTCCGTTCTCCAACCACAGCACCCGGCCGCAAAGCTCTTCGATCAACGACAGGGCGTGGCTCACCATCACCACGGTCCGCCCCTCGGCCAGGAGCTCCTCGATCCGCCTCAGGCACTTGTGGGCGAACGCTTCGTCACCGACCGCCAGCACCTCGTCGACCAGCAGGATCTCGGGATCGGTGTGGATCGCCACCGAGAAGCCGAGACGGACGTACATCCCCGACGAGTAGTTCTTGACCGGCTCCTCCATGTAGTCGGCCAGCCCGGAGAACTCGACGATGTCGTCGTAGCGCGCCTCGATCTCGGCCCGGCTCATCCCCAGGATGGCGCCGTTGATGAAGATGTTCTCGCGCCCCGAGATCTCCGGATGGAAGCCCGCCCCGAGCTCGATCAGGGCGGCCACCCTCCCGTCGATCAGCAACTTGCCCGAAGTCGGCTCGAGAATTCCCGCCAGCAGCTTGAGCAGGGTCGATTTCCCCGAGCCGTTCGAGCCCACGACACCGAACGCCTCGCCACGGGCGACCGAGAAGCTCACCCCCTCGAGGGCGCGGATGGTCTCCGCCGCGCCGAGGCCCTGCGTCAGACTGCGCGCCAGGAGCGCGCTCTTGAGCGTTCTCATCTTGAAGCCCGCCGACGAACGCCGGTAGACCTTGGTGAGCTGCTCGGCCCGGATGGCGTCGCTCATACCGCCTCCACCAGGCTGTTGCGCAGCCGACCGAACAGCCAGGCGCCCGCCGACCAGGCGGCGAGCGACCACACGGCCATCTCGATCCAAAGCGACGGCTCCGGCACCGCACCGCGGAACAACAGCTCCTGATACGCCAGGGTGAACGGCGAGAACGGATTCGCCCAGCGAATGCCGGCCTGGAGCACTGGAAAGCTCACCCACTCGAGTGGATAGAGGATCGGCGTCATGAAAAAGAGGAGCTGCAACAGGTTGGCGAGCAGATCGCGTACGTCCTTGAAGTGGACGTTGAGTGCCGCCAGCGCCAGCGTCATCCCGGCGATCATCGGTAGCTGCAGCAGGATGACCGCCGGCAGCAGCACCGCTTCGACGCCGCCCACGGACTTGCCCAAGTACCGCCCGATCAAGAGCGCCCCGGCGATCACCGGCACCGCGAGCAGGAAGTGGATCAGGTTGGCGACGACCGGCACCATCGGCAGGAGCTCGATCGGGAAGACCGCCTTGCGGATGAGGCCGGCGTTGGCCGACAACGAGACCGTTCCCTCGAGCAGGGAGGTCGACACCCAGACCCATGGGAAGAGCCCGGTAATCAGGAAGAGCGCGTACGGATCGACCAGCTCGGCGCGGCCCTGGACGAAGACGTAGCCGAAGACGAAGCTGTAGACCCCGAGGAGCAGCAACGGGTTGAGCAGCGACCAGGCGAAGCCGAGCGCGGAGCCCCGGTAGCGCGCCTTGAGATCACGAGAGACCAGGGTGGCGAGCAGGCCGCGAAAGCGGACCATCTGCCGGGCGGAGGCGCTCACGAGAAAACGGCTTCGGGCCGAGGCCCGAGATCCTGCTTGCGGAGTCAGGCTAGTTCTGGTCCTGCTGCAACAGCGCCCGCCGGCGCTGCTCGCGCAGCTCGCGCAGCTTCTTCATCAGCTCTTCTCGCTGCTTGGCGATGTCGGTCTCGTAGTCGCGCAGGCCTTCGGCTGTCACCTGATAGACGCGCGGGAACTTGCCGACGTCGCCTTTCTCGTCGAATCGCACCACTCCGGCGGCGCCGGGATAGTCCTCGATGGCGCGCATGCCGCTGCGGAAATCGCTCGCGGTGCGGAACGGATCGGGAATCGCTTCGACCAACACCATCATGGCGTCGTAGCCGTGCGCCGCCCACACGTCCGGCCGCTGGTCGTACTTCGCCTCGTACGCGTCGACGAACGACGCGACCGGCTCCTCCTCCGAATCGATGTCGAAGTACGGCCCGGTCAGCAGGACACCGTGCGCCTTCGCACCCACCTCTTCGAGGATCGTCGGCGAGGCGAAGGCGTGCGTGGTGAGGATCTTGCCGCCGTACCCGCTGTCGCGTAGCCCCTCGATCAGCGCTGCGACGTCACGCGCATAGGCCGCCAGATAGACCG
>JAWVZD010000437.1:0-3041 GCA_033722395.1 Thermoanaerobaculia bacterium
CAGCACCATGCCCGGCGTCGAGCCGTCGGGGGTGGTTTGCAGGACCACGAAGGTGGCGGCGGCGTGATCGGGTACCTCGAGACGGAAGTCGGCGCCGAGCTGGCGCAGATCCCAGACGCCGCGCGGCCAGGAGACGACCTCGATCTCGCGGTCCGCCGGCCCGATCGGCAGGCGTAGCTTGACGGTCGCCGGGAACTCCTTGGGGCCGACCGAAGCGGTGCCGGAAGCCTCGAGCAGGAAGACGTGCTGCTCGAGCTTGGGGTGACTGCCGATCCGGGCGCTGACGTCGGTGTTGAAGTTGCGCTTCAACTGGGTGTTGCCGTCCTCGATGTCGTAGACGAAGACCCCCTCGCCCGGTCCCTCGATCGCCAGCTTGCCGACGCAGCGCTCGTAGTCCTCCTCGTCGATGAAGCCGGCGGAGAGCAGCAGGTTCGCCTTGGTGAAAACGGCAGAGAGCGCCGCCGGCACCGTCGCCTCGCCATGCTCCTGCATCAGCTGACAGGCGAAATCCTTGGGCTTCTCGTCCTCCGGAACCGATTCGCCGCTCCACTCAAGGCCGAACAGCGGCGCCACCATGATCCAGCTGGCGAACTCGGCGATGTCCTCGCCGGCCACGCTCGAGCCGTAGAGCGACATGAAGCCCTCTTTCGCGATGGCGCTCGAGCCGCTCTCGCCCTGGGCCGCCTCGGCTCCTCTGTAGGCTCCAGCAAGACCCAGCTTCTGGAAGGTGCGGTGGGTCCGCACCCACTCGGCGCGGAAGCCGGCCTTCAGGCGGTTGTTCTCGATCACCTTCTCCGCCACCCTGGCCGACGACGCCGGCCACGACTCGGCCTCGGCCTCGCCCTTGGGAAAGAGCTCCTCCTCGAGAAAACCTTCGAGCAGGCCGGGCTCGGCACGGTGGGCCTGCAGCATCTGATCGGCCGCATGGGTCGACTCGTGCAAGAACGACTGGATCGACTTGACCACCGGATAGGCGCCGAAGCCCCGTCTCAAGGGGTCGTAGTTGATGAAGACCAGGTCGGGCTCGGTGTCCAGGACCCAGCCGTCTTCGGCCGCGTAGCGCGGATCGTCGACGAACACCACTCGCCGGACCGCCGCGCACAGTAGCGGCGTCATGTGGCGCAGGCCCTCCTCGGTCACCAGCCGGTGTTTGCTGTAGAGCTGCTGGATGACGCTGCGGTACTTGCTCGGGATTTCGCCGGCATCGTCCGGGCCGAGAAGCCGCACCCGGCAGCTGCCGGAGCCGATCTCCTCGGCCGCCTGCAACAGTGTCGGTGTCACCATCGACGCGACGACCACGCCGGCGACAATCAGTGTGCAGAGACCGGCTCGTCCAGGCGACGAGCCGACCGGCGCCCTCCGACGAGCCGGTGGATCACCAGCCGACGAGCCGCGGCCCGAGCTCCGAGCCGGTGGGATCAACCGTCGTCCTTCTTCTTGCGTCCGAAGAGACCCGAAAGACCGCCCTTCTTCTCCTGCTCGCCCTGCTGGCCCTGTGCCTGCTGCGGCATGTTGGGGATCATCTCGACCTCTTGGTATCCGGCCGGCACGGTGAACGACTGGTCGGCCACCGACTGTTCGCGCATCGTCTTGACCTCGGTCGTCGACATCGTCGTCTGTGTCTTGCCCTTCTTGTTGGTCATCCGGCTGACGACCTCGGACTTCAGAGGAAAGCCCTTCATCGCCTGCGCATGGCTGTCGATCATCTCGTCGAGATCGTCGAAGCCGGTCTTGAGCGTACGGTCCGGGCGCAGCCAGACACCGAAGCCACTGGCGTCCAAGGCATCGGTCGACCAGACCGTGCTCTCCATGTCGACCCGGGTCTTCTGACCGAAGCCCATTACCTTGATCTCCATCGTGTAGCCGCTCTCGAACTCGTAGCGGGTCGTGGGATAGCCGAGGATCGAGCCGCCCGGCCCCTCGCTGACCTTCTCGTGCGAGACGTCGGTGAACTCCATCTTCATCATGCCGCCCATCTGCTCGAACATCTGCATCATCTGGCCGACGGCCGCCATCATCTCCTCGAGGTCGAAGCGCGAGTAGGTGCGGTCCTTCGGGTTCACCCAGTAGATGGTCTCGCCGCCGTCGGTGGTCACCCAGTAGCTGCCGGAGCCGAACGGCCCCTCCTTCTGCTTGGAGTCGAACTCGACCCGGGCCTTGGGGCCGTCGACCCAGCTCTTGACCACCATCTCGTCCATCGTCCGGCCCTTCTGGTTCTTGGTCACCGAGACGGCTTCGTAGTAGTAACCGGCCCAGCTCGCCGAGGCGACGGCGAACGCCGCGACGGCGATCAGGAGCACTCTGCCGATTCTGTTGCCTTTCGTTTTCATCCTCGTCTCCTCCTCGGGAAGTCTCTGTAGAGCGCCGCGGGCGACCCTGGATCAGGGACCGGCCGGCGCTCGGGTGGTTGATGATGTCAGAAGTCCGTCCGCCGTCAGGCCGAAGAAGCGCAGCGACGGCGCCTCCGAGCGGCGTGCCTCGAGTACCGCTCGGCGCGTCTCCGGGCTTCCTTCGAACTCGATCACCAGGTGCCTGAGCAGCGCCGAGCGGATCTCCGGATTGCGCGATACGCCGGCCTCGCCGCCGTAGTCGAGCTCGACGGCCCAGGCTACCAACGCCGGCGTCCCGGCACTCGTCTGACCGAGAAGCGCTCGAGCGGCGCTCAGCCGCACGGCCTCGTCTTCGTCGGCTAGGAGGGTTTCGACCACGGGGAGCGCTCGCGGATCATCGTACCCTCCGAGAGCGTCGGCGAGCTGCCAGCGGAACTGCGCCGTCTTGACCGAGCGCTCGTCCCGCCTGGCGAGCAGGCGGTCGCGCTCGGCGAAGGCGAAGTCGGTCACCATGCGGCGCAGTCGCTCCTTGTCCGGCGGCACGCCGGCGGCCATCTTCAACGCCTCCCAGACGAACGGCTTCAGGCGCTTGTACCAGCGCGCCGCCGTGCCGCGTCCGAAGTCCCAATCGTTCTTCGCGGTGAGTACCTGCAGGCGATCGAGCTGCGACTCGTCACCGAGCTCCAACAGACCGATCCGCATCAACGCTTC
>JAWVZD010000438.1:0-3024 GCA_033722395.1 Thermoanaerobaculia bacterium
CGTCGTCGAGCCGTTCGAGTGGAAGTTCGACCGAGATGGTCACTCCTGGCAACCGGTCGGATTGCTCCATGGACCGGCCATCGAGCCCATGCCGGTCGAAGGTGCCTTGCGCCTGCCATTGGACGAACGCTATCCCCACCCGCGTTACCCCCACCTCGCACGAGGTTATCTGTTCGTCGAGCTTCCGGATCTCGCGCTCCGCGAATGGAGCCGGATAGAGGTCACCGCCCGAGCCTCGGCGGGAATGAAAAACATGGGACTGCTCTTCAACTACGACCCACAGTCCCCCGATCGGGTCCCGTTCTACAGCTTCGGCGACCGGGTGCCTCTGGTCTCGGACGGGACGCTACAGACCTATTCCCTGTCGCTCGACCCCGGCCGCGTACGGCGGCCCTGGAGCGGCCCTTGGACCGACCTGGGGATCTGGTTCAGCGGCGAACCGGGAGCGGGTGACACCGTAACGGACGAAGCCTGGCTCGACCTCTTCGCCGTCCGCATCGTCCCCGCTGCAGCGGACTTCGCAGGTGAGCCAGCCGGCGTCCGCATGGTGCGCCGCGGCGACGCGCGCCAGCCCGGACCGCCGACGCTCCGGCGCGCCATCTTCCAGCACGCGCCGGGTAGCCTTACCTACCGCCTCGAGATTCCGCCGGCCGGCCGGCTGGACTTCGGACTCGGTGTCCTCACGGCTACCGATCCGGTGACCTTTCTGGTGGAGATCGTGTCCGGCGGGGTCGAGCACCTCCTCTTCGAAGAGGCCTGGAGCGATCCCGATTCCTGGGCCCAACGCAGTGTCGACCTCGGCCGCTTCGAGGGAGAGACCGTCGACCTGACATTGCGCGCGCAGGCCGAGACGGCGGGAAGCGTCGCCTTCTGGGCAACGCCCATCGTCAGCGGCACACGAGCCACCGATCTCCCCAACATCGTTCTCTACGTGATCGATGGCGGCGGGGCCGACTACATGAGCCTCTACGACTATCCGCGCCCGACGACACCGAACCTGGAGCGACTCGCCGCCCACGGAGCGGTCTTCGACCGGGCCCACAGCAACTCCGCCTGGACCCGGCCGTCCACCGCGTCCTTTCTCACCTCGCTCCAGCACAGCGTTCTCGGGGGTCTTCGCAACGGTCGCAATCCCGTCCCGCCGGGAGCCTCGACTCTGGCCGAGCGCCTGCACGCCGCCGGGTACCAGACAGCCCTCTTCACCACCAACTCGAACGCCGGTCGGATCAGCGACCTCGATCGGGGCAACGACTGGTTCCGCGAGGCCGGCGTCGAGAACTTCTCGACCTCGTCCGACGACCTGCACGACGACTTCTGGGCCTGGCGCTCGGCCTACCCGGGAGAGCCGTTCGCGGTGCACTTCCAGACCACCGACGTGCACAACCCCCATGCACCGGAAGCACCGTTCGCCGGTCTCTACATCGATTCCGCACGGCGCCAGCAGGCCGACGAGTGGACCGCGGCGACCGAGGAGATCCCGGAGACCGAGACGACGGGGATTCGCGAGGCTCTGGAGCTCGTCGGCGCCGATTCGTCGGCCTACTGGACCTCGCAGCGCGACCTGCACGACGAGTGCCTGGCTCATCAGGACCACGAGATCGGCCGACTGGTCGAGCGACTCCGTGCCACCGGTCAGTGGGAGAACACACTCTTCGTCGTGGCCGCCGATCACAGTGTCGCCGCCGGCTCGTGGGACTACAGCCTGCTGATGCGAGAGCCGAGCCCGGAACACGTCTACCACGACGACCGCGCCACGCCGATCCTCCGCTCAGGCGTCTCGCGTATCCCGCTCGTCGTGGTCTGGCCGGGACGGATCGCCCCCGGACAGCGCTTCTCGGAGCCCGTCTCGATGATCGATCTGCTGCCGACGCTGCTCGACCTCGCCGGGCTCCCCGCGCCGGAGATCCTGCAGGGTCGCTCACTCGCCCCGCTGCTGCTCACCGAACCCGATTGGGAGGAGCGCCCGGTGATCCTGGACGACTTCGAGGTCGTCGCCGAGACCGGCGAGCTGCGTGGCCGCATCGAGGTGATCGACGGCCGCTGGGGCGCCTCTCTCGAGGTCAATCCGGATCCCGACCTGCCGGCCGAGCGACAGAGGACGGCACCGCTTCTGCTGTTCGATCTGTGGAACGATCCGGAGTGCCTGACCAGTCTCCACGAGGAGCGGCCCGAGCTCGCTGAACGGTACCGGCGCTTCCTGCAGGAGCAGCTGGCGGCGCACCTGACCCTTGCGACGCGCTTCGACGAGCGCGCCGCTGACTCGCCGCTGACCTCGGAGCAGCTCGAGACACTCCGATCGCTCGGCTACATCCAGTGAGGAGGGAAAAGCCCTCCCGCCACCCATCGGGAGGTGCCCACGCGAGCGAGGCCGGCCGGGAGGACCGACCCCAGCGCTGTCAGAGGTTCTCGATTCGACAGGGCCCATCCTCGCGGGCACGGGAACGAGGGGCCCCCGAGACACGCCCGGGCTCAGTCGACGAGGCTCCACCAAGTGAAGCCCCAGCGATCGCGCCGCAGGTCCTGGATCGACGACGCCACGCCCAGGCGTCCCTCGTCCAAGAACACCACCGGCACGTACTCCCCGGCCGGCGTGCGGCCCGGGTCGTCGCCCTTGACCTCGTTCCAGGCGTCGATCTGGAACGGCGCGGCGCGGCGCACGGCGAGCTCGGCATCGGCATCCTCCGGCACCTCGATCGCCACGACCCGCACCGCCAGATCCACTCCGGAGCCGACGAACCAGCTGGCGGCCAGCTCCCCGGCGCCATGCGCCACCATGTACGGGAAGTACGCTGCGGCCGACTCCTCGAGGACGGTCCAGAAGGCCCACGTCTCGCCCTGGTCGAGCGAGCGAGCGAGCCGCACCCGCGAGCCCTCGCTCCACAACGAGTAGAGGGCTCCCGCAGCATCCCACGCGATCGGCTCGACCCAGCGGGGGACGGCCTCGGGATCGGTCGCATCCCAGATGCGCTCTCCCGGTGCCTCGTGCTTCGTCCAGGTCCTGCCGCCGTCGGTGCTGACGGCGAC
>JAWVZD010000439.1:0-3007 GCA_033722395.1 Thermoanaerobaculia bacterium
GACATCCTGGTCAACAATGCCGGCGTCGTCCATGGCGGTCGCTTCGGCGATGTCGGACTCGAGGACCACCTCGAGACCGTCGACGTCAACCTCGCTGGTGTCGTGAGGACGACGCACGTCTTCCTGCCGGATCTCTGCGCCGGGGATTCCGGGCGCCTGGTCAACATCGCCAGCGCCTCCGGCTTCGTCGGGCTGCCGTGGGGGGTGACCTACGCCGCCACCAAGTGGGCGGTGATCGGCTTCTCCGAAGGGCTGCGCCAGGAGCTCCGAGAGACCGGCTGCGATCGAGTCGTGGTCACCGCCGTCTGCCCGGCCTACATCGAGACGGGCCTGTTTCGGGGCGCCGCGCCGCCCCGGTTGACGCGGGCGCTGGCGGCCGACGAGGTCGCTCGCCGCACGGTGCTGGCGATGTGCCGTGGTCGGCGGCGGCTCCTGCTGCCATGGCTCGTCCGAACCGCGCCCTGGATGGTGGCGCTCCCGAGCTGGTTGGCCGATCCGCTGAGCCGCTTGCTGCGCGTGTCGACGAGCATGCGCTCGTGGCGCGGACGCTGAGGCAGTGCGGGCGATCCAGGTGGCGGACCGATCAGGGCGGACAGAAGCGGAAGTGACTCAGGAAGTCGCCCACCGCGTCGGCATCGGCCACCGTGCCTACCCAGCGGGCGGCGGCGCTCGGCGGCCCGTCGACGGTATCTCGGCTGCCGTCGCCGCTCGCCACGTCGGGCCCGAACCAGATGCCGACGCGGTCGTAGTCGCCGCCGCAGTCGACCGAGAAGAGGGTCGTCAGTCCACGGTGACGACCCCCCGTTTGGACAGCGTGGATCTCGCCGCGATGGCTGACCCAGGGAATCGCGCCGATCGGATGTTCGACCACGCCCCGGTGGATCCGTTCTCGCAGATCGAGGTCGATGTTGTGTCTCTCCAGGACTTCGGGGTCCGACAGCTCGCCGGCGAAGAAGCGCTCGAGCTCCTGCCGATCACGCCCGAGGTCGCGGAAGGCGACGTAGATCAGACCGCGTTCGCCGAGGTCGGGTAGCTCCTCCTGCTCGTGCGGGTCTTCGTTCGTCAGGATGGCGATGTCGAGAAAGTACGGCACGGTAAGACCGACCATGGCGTGGTAACCGTCGGGAAGCTCGTCGGCGACGAGGATCTCGAGTACCCGTTGGCGCCTGACCTCCGGGTCCTTCATCGCCTCCTCGACGCCCTGGCTCCAGCGATAGGCGAAGAAGACGAATACGGCGAGGCCGGTGGCGAGCAGGATGCCGACGATGAGGCATCCGACGCCGAGGTAGTAGAGATTCGAGCGGTCCTTCGCCATGGCAGGAATCCTATCTGACACCCGGTAGCGGCGACGGCCGGCGCGATCCGCTCGACGCGGTGGCGGTGACGTCCTCACTCGGGAGGAGAGGCTATGATCCTGCGGTGAGCGAGCGCGACCCGATCGGCTCGGAGAGCCGGACCTACCCGGTGCTGTCCGAGGAGCGCGCGGCGACGATCTGCCGCCGTCACTTCCTCCGTCCACGGACGGTGTCGCGGCTGGCCGGCTACGAGAACGCGAACTTCCACGTCGAGGACGAGTCCGGTCGAGCGTTCGTCCTGAAGGCGAGTCCGGAAGAGGACGATCGGCGCCGCCTCGAGCTCGAGGTCGACCTGCTGGCGCATCTGGAGGTGACCGGTTGGCCGGGTACGCCGCGCGGAGTCGAGTCGCGCCGCGGTCGCTCGATCGAACGGGTCCGGGTGGACGGTCGGACGCTCGACGTCCGCCTGCTCACCTGGGTCGAGGGAGGGCCGCTCACGGCACTTACCGCCCGCCCGCCCGGGCTGGTGCGCGAGATCGGTGCCTACCTGGCGGGTCTCGATCTCGCCCTGGCCGAGTATGCCGCTGGCCAGGAAAGGAGGAGCCGTACGATCCCTCCCGCGTTGTGGAATCTGGCCGCACCCGAGACTTGGCCCGATACGACGGCCGTCGAGCCGACCGAAGACCGACGGCGGGTCGAGGCGGCTCTCGAGGCGCTGGGTGATCATCTGGCCTCGGCCCGCCCGGCGCCACGCCGGGCTCTGATTCATGCCGACCCGAACGACCACAACCTGCTCGTCGTCGAGCGGGACGGCCGGCCGCGTCTCGCCGGCCTGATCGACTTCGGGGACAGCGGCGAGTCGGTCCTGGTCTTCGAGATCGCCATCGCCGCCGCCTACCTGGGGCTGGGAGAGCCGGACCCGTGGGATCCGGTGCCGGCCCTGGTGGCCGGATACACCTCACGGCTGCGGCTTCAGGAGAGCGAGTTGGACCTTCTGCTGCCGGCCGTCAGGGCCCGTTTGGCGCTGTCGCTCGCGATGTCGGCCGCCAAGCGCCGCCAAGGTCGTGTCGATCCCTATGTCGTGGTGTCGGAGCGGCCGGCCCGTCGGGCTCTGGCCCGGTTGATGGAGCTCTCGTCACGGCGGGCGCTCGAGCGCCTACACGATGCCGCGACGGGACGGGCCGATGGCTGATCTACGGGGGTCACGAGACGAGCTCCTGGCGCGCCGTCGTCGATTGCTCGGCCCGTCGCTCCGCCTGTCGTATCGTGAGCCGCTCGAGGTCGTGCGCGGCGAGGGCGCCTATCTCTTCGACGCCGCCGGCCGTCGGTATCTGGATCTGGTCAACAACGTCGCCCACGTCGGGCACTGCCATCCGCGGGTGGTCGAGGCCGGGTGCCGCCAGATGGCGCGACTCAACACGAACACGCGGTATCTCGACGCCATCCGCCTCGACTACGCCGCGCGTCTCCTCGCCACGCTACCGGCGGATCTCGACACCTGCTTCTTCGTCTGCTCCGGCAGCGAGGCGAACGATCTGGCCCTGCGCCTGGCGCGTGCCGCCACCGGCCGGCGCGGCGTGCTGGTCGTCGATACCGCGTATCACGGCAATCTGACCTCGCTCGTCGAGATCTCGCCCTACCCGTTCGACGGTCCCGGCGGCGCAGGCTGTCCGCCGCACGTCGGCGTGGTCCCGGCACCGGATTCGTACCGC
>JAWVZD010000440.1:0-3002 GCA_033722395.1 Thermoanaerobaculia bacterium
TCCAGATACGTGCCATTGAGGAGAATATGAAAGACGGCGGCCCTCAGGTAGTTGGCCTCGGACAGTGTTCCCTGGACTTCCTCGGTACATTGACCGAGTATCCCGGGCCAGACCAAAAGGCAGAAATGGATGAGTTCCTGATCCAGGGTGGCGGACCAACTGCGACGGCACGGCGGTCGAGAGGCGTGGGAGGTCGCCGATAGGCTATGCCACTGACGGACTATCAGGCGGAGCTCATCCGCCGACTGTCGGGGAATCGGAGCTTCGACTCCTACCTCGCCGGGGGCGCCGCGATCCTCATCGAGCCCCGCACGGAGCGCTACAGCCGAGACCTCGACTACTTCCACGACTCGGAGGCGCGCGTCGCGGAGGCCTTCGCGGAGGATCGAAAGACCCTCGAGGCGGCCGGCTACACGATCGACACCGACCTGGCTCAACCCGGCTACATCCGCGCGGTCGTGCGCCGCGGCACCGAGGCCACCAAGGTCGAGTGGGCGCGCGACTCCGACTGGCGCTTCCTGCCGACCGTCCGCGACGAGCGCGCGGGGTTCCTTCTCCACCCAGTCGATCTGGCGGTCAACAAGGTCCTGGCCCTCGCCGGGCGCGACGAGCCACGGGACGTCCTGGACGCCATCTACCTCCACCGCGAGGTCCTACCGCTGGGCGCGCTGTGCTGGGCCGCCTGCGGCAAAGACCCGGGGTTCACCCCCCTCTCGCTGCTCGAGCTGTTGCGCCGCCGCGGTCGCATCCACGAGGAGGACCTCGCCCGACTCGACCTCGTCGAGCCGATCGCCCTCCCGGAGCTCAAGCGCCAGTGGCTCGAAGCTCTCGACGCCGTCGAGCCGTTCGTCGCCTCGCGCCCGGCGACCGAGATCGGCTGCCTCTACTACAGCCCCTCGCAGCGGGCCTTCGTCGATCCGCGTGAGGCCGCCGACGCCGTGCCCCACTTCGGCCGACCCGGCGGCGTGCTACCGAGGGTAGAGACCTAAGCGTCCTCCACGCCGGCGACGAAGCGCGCGAAGTCCGCGACCGGAGCGAGCTCGCCGAGCGCCTCGACGACTCGCTCCAAGTCGAGGCTCACGTATTCGTGAATCACCACGTTGCGGAAGCCCTGCAGCCGCGCGAGCGCGTCCACCGTCTCGTCGTCCAGAGTCTCGTACTGCCGGAGATTCCTCACCGCCTCGGTGTAGTCCTCGAAGCCGAGCCCCTTGCGGGTCGAGAGCTCTCCGGCCAGGTCGATCACCAGCTGGCACACGGTCAGAAGCGAGAACAGAACGTCGTTGCGCAGCGACAGGTCGCGCTCGAGATCTCGCGGACCGGAGACACGCGACTCGAGCTCGCGCAGGTGCGCCAGATAGGTGTCGAGCTCGGCGAGTCGTTCGACGAGAAAGGTCACGATCGCAGGCGCTCGAGCAGGCGACGGCGCCCCCGCTCGACGAACGGCGCCACGTCCGCGGCCCGCAATTGCACGTCGCGCACGAAGTCGTGATCGGCGGCCGGGGCCCGCCGGTAGACACAGTCGCCCTCGGTCACGATGCGGCGCGCCAGCAGAGGCGGCGCGTCTCCGAGGAGCACGACGTCCACCCGATTGCGGTGGAGCCGAGCGATGAGCTCGCTGCCCAGCCGGACCCGATAGTCGAAGCGCTGCCGCTTCTCGGGAAGCGCCTCGCGGTCGACCAGCACCCCGACGTCGACGTCGCTCTCCCGATGAGCTCGCCCCTCCGCCTCCGACCCGAAGAGATACGCCGCCACGACGAACTCCGGCGCTTCGTCCTCGAAATACGCCCGGAGAGCCGAGGCCACGGACCCTTCGTCGCTCATGGCGAGAGCTTATCGCGAGACCGAAGGATTCTCGCGAGGCATCGATTTCGACGCCCCAAGATCGAGCTGGCGCCAATCCCCCGCCGAGATGAGAGGAGCAGTATCTTGATCACCGATCGGCCACCCGAGCGACATCGGGCAACCGGTTCGGAGCTCTTGCGTACAAAGAGGTAACACAGCCGTCCGAGAATCAGCTGCTATCCGGTCCCCGGGAGGTTCCGATGATCCTACGAGCGATTTCGAGCGCAGCGTCTTTGTCGCTGGCGCTTCTCCTCGCCGCACCTTGTGCGCCGGCATCCGCCCTCGACTACTCCGAATCCGAGGTGAGTTTCGAGAACGGTGGCGTGACGCTGGTCGGCTCCTTGCGAGTGCCCGACACGGCCCCACGAAGCGGAGCCCCGGCGGTGATCTTCGTTCCCGGCTCGGGAGATGGCCCCCGCACCCACTTCCGACACCTCGCGGACTGGTACGCGGGCAAAGGCTTCGTCGTTCTCACCTACGACAAGCGCGGCTCGGGCGACTCGAGTGGCAGCTGGATCTCATCCTCGCTCGAGGACCTCGCCGCGGATCTCGCCGCCGGCCTCGCCCTTCTGGACGCCAGGGCCGAAGTGGATCGGAACGCTATCGGCGTCTGGGCGATCAGCCAGGGTGGCTGGGTCCTGCCGGTGAGCGCCCGGATGAGCGACGTTCCGGACTGGGCGATCGTCGTCTCCGGCGGCGGGGCCAGTCCGCGCGAGACGGAGCTCTTCGCCTACCGCGCGAGCCTCTCCCACGGCGGGATCGACGAGGCCGGCCGAGAGGCGGCCGTCGCGTTGGTCGACGCCTACCTCGACTACCTCGGTACCGGCCGGGACCGCGACGACGTGGTGGCGGCGATCGACGCCGCCAAGACGAAGCCCTGGTACCGCTATGTCGCTCTCGACCGCATCATGCCGTCCTCCGAGGAGGGCCGCTCGAATTGGGAGTGGGTGGCCAACTTCGACGCCGTCGCCGCGTCGAGCGAGATCTCGTTCCCGGTGCTGGCGATGATTGGCGGGAAGGATCCGAACCTCCCGCCCGACGCCGCCCTCGCAGGCTGGAGGGAGGCCTTCGCTGCCTCCGGTGTCGACGGCTCGAAGGTCGTCTTCTTCCCAGAGGCAGGCCACGGTCTCGGCCGCGGCGGGCACGGCGCCGCCATGCGA
>JAWVZD010000441.1:0-3001 GCA_033722395.1 Thermoanaerobaculia bacterium
CCAGACCTGGCAGCGTGTCGCGCTCGCCCTCGACGGGGCCCACAACATGTCGCACAACTACGATCTCGACCCGGAGCGGGTCTACGTCGCCGGCTACTCGGGCGGCGGCCGGGTCGGAAGTGCGCTGGCTCTCCTTTTCCCGGAGACCTTCCGCGGCGGGCTGTTCCTCTACGGGGTCGATTTTTACCGTCGCGTGCCGATCCCCGATCGCCCCGGCTCCGATTGGCTGCCGTGGTTCCCCACCCCGAGCCGAGCGGCGCTCGAGCGCCTGCGGGAGACGACGCGTCTGGTGCTGGTGACCGGGGAGCGCGACTTCAACCGGATGCAGGTGCGCACCTTCGCCGAGCGCTATCGCGAGGAGGGCTTCGAGCACCTCACCTACATCGAGATCCCGGGTGCGAGCCACTACGATTGGCCGTCGCGCCGCTGGCTCGAGGAGGCCTTCACGGCGCTCGACGGAGCGGATTGAGCGTCGTTCGGAGCGACCGACCGCGCTCCGACGATCGGCTCCGCCGCCCCGCTCGCGAGATCTGACGGTGGCGTTTCGCGATCACTTCTCCACCGTCGCCGGCGCCTACTCCACGGCCCGTCCGACCTATCCAGCGGCCCTCTTCGACTGGCTCGCCTCGACGGTCGATCGGCATCGCCGCTGCTGGGACTGTGCCACCGGTAGCGGTCAGGCGGCCGGAGCCCTGGCCGAGCGCTTCGATCGCGTCGTGGCGACCGATGCCAGCCTCGAGCAGGTGCTGCACGCCGCGGCCCATCCCGGCGTCTCCTACTCTGTGGCTGAAGCCTCCGCCTCGGGCCTGGCCGCCACCTCGGTCGATCTTGTGACGGTCGCCCAGGCGCTCCACTGGCTCGACCTGGAGGCGTTCCGTCGCGAGGTGCGCCGGGTGGTGCGCTCCGGAGGCGTCTGCGCGGCCTGGACGTACGCGCTTTTCCGCGTCGACGAGCGGATCGACGATCGGATCGACGAGTTCGCCGAGCGCACGGTGGGGACGTTCTGGCCGCCGGAGCGGCGCCATGTCGACAGCGGATACCGCACTCTTCCGTTGGGACTCGAGGCGGTCGAGACGCCGACCTTCGTGATGCGGCACCATTGGAGTCTCGACCAGGTGCTGGCCTACGTCGGCACCTGGTCGGCGGTGACTCGCTTCCGCCGCGCCCGCGGCTTCGATCCGGTCTCCGATCTCGACGCGGTGCTGGAGCCGGTCTGGGGCCAGCGCGAGGATTCCCGCGAGATCCGCTGGCGGGTCGACGTCGTGGCGGGCCGCCTCTGAGGGACGGGCGCTGGGAACACTCGCCAGCGCGGCGACGGAAAGCCGATATCCTTCGGCTACCGGAGGATCCGACCATGACCGAGCCGACCTTTCCCGACCTGCGCGTCTTCCTCGCCGAGCTCGAGCGACGAGGGGATCTGGTCGAGGTCGAGGCCGAGGTCGATCCCCGTCTCGAGGTGGCGGAGATCCACCGCCGGGTGATCGCCGCCGAGGGGCCGGCGCTGCTGTTCCGCAACGTCCGCGGGGCGAGCTTTCCGCTGGTCACCAACCTGTTCGGCACCGCGACGCGCGCCGAGCTCGCCTTCGGACGGCGTCCCCGGCGGTTGATCGAGCGCCTGGTCGAGCTCGCCGAGAGCCTGATGCCGCCGACCCCCCGCAAGCTCTGGGGCGCCCGCGACGTCGCCCGGGAGCTCCTCCGGGTGGGTACCAAGCGGGTCGGCCGGGCGCCGGTGCTGGAGGAGAGCGGCCACGAGGTGCGACTCGACACCCTGCCGGCGCTCACCACCTGGCCGGAGGACGGTGGCCCGTTCATCACCCTGCCGCAGATCTGGACCGAGCATCCGGAAGGCAAGGGCTCGAATCTGGGGGTCTACCGCCTGCAGATCTACGACCGCTCCTCGACCGGGATGCACTGGCAGATCGGCAAGGGGGGTGGCTTCCACTACGCCGTTGCCGAGGAGAGAGGCGAGGCCCTGCCCGTCGTGGCGACCCTGGGCGGGCCACCGGCGTTGCTCCTGGCTGCCGTCGCTCCGCTGCCCGAGAACGTGCCCGAGGTGATGCTGGCTTCGCTCATCGCCGGCCGCAAGCTCGCCACCTGCCGGTTGGGCGACTCGCCGCCGATCATGGCCGCCGCCGAGATGGCCCTGGTGGGGCGCGTCGAGCCGGGGGTGCGCCGGCCGGAGGGGCCGTTCGGCGATCACTACGGCTACTACTCGCTGGTGCACGACTATCCGGTCTTCTCGGTCGACGCCTGGTGCCATCGGCGCGACGCGATCTATCCGGCCACGGTGGTCGGCAAGCCGCGGCAGGAGGACTTCTATATCGGCGATCTGCTGCAAGAGCTGCTCTCGCCGCTCTTCCCGTTGGTGATGCCGGGCGTCGTCGACCTCTGGTCGTACGGTGAGACCGGCTACCACTCGCTCGCCGCGGCGGTGGTACGGGAGCGCTACGAGCGCGAGGCGATGGCGAGCGCCTTCCGCATCCTGGGCGAGGGACAGCTGTCGCTCACCAAGTTCCTGCTGGTACTCGACCGCCCGATCGACCTCAGCGACTTCCCGGCCGTGCTCGAGCACCTGCTCGAGAGAACGCAGCCCGAGACCGACCTGTTCGTCTTCTCGAATCTGTCGATGGACACCCTGGACTACACCGGACCGCGGGTCAACGAGGGCTCGAAGGGCGTCTGGCTGGGCCTGGGCGATCCGGTGCGACGCCTGCCGCGCGAGTTTCGCGCCGAAGTCCTGCCGGCCGGCGTGAGCGAGGTGCACGTCTTCTGCGGCGGCTGCCTGGTCGTCGGCGGGCCGCCCAAGGGCGAGGATCCGGGAGCGGCCGAGCGGTTGGCGAGCGCGCCGGCCTTCGCCGACTGGCCGCTCGTGGTGTTGACCGACGAGCCGGCGCGGGCCGCCAGGAGCCCGATCAACTTCCTGTGGACGACCTTCACCCGCTTCGAGCCGGCGGCCGACGTCCACTCGGCCCGCCAGCGCGTCACCCGGAACCAGATCGCC
>JAWVZD010000442.1:0-2998 GCA_033722395.1 Thermoanaerobaculia bacterium
ATGAACTCCTCCTCGAGCATGCGGCGCAGCACGTAGTTGCGCCGCCGCGTCACCACCTCGGGCTTGCGATACGGACTGTAGTCCGACGGGCGCTGCACGATGCCGACGAGCATCGCCGCTTCGTGCACTTCCAGCTCGCCGATCTCCTTCTCGAAGTAGTATCGCGCCGCCGCCTTCATGCCGTAGTTGCCGTGGCCGACGTTGATCAGGTTGCAGTACATGGTGAGGATCTGCTGCTTGCTGAACCGTTTCTCGATCTCGACGGCGAGGAACGACTCCTCGATCTTGCGGCGCCACAGCTTCTCGCGACTCAGGAAGAGCTGACGCGCCAACTGCATCGTCAGGGTCGAGCCGCCGTGGGAGCGTCCACCGCGTGTCAGGTTGATGAAAGCGGCCCGCAGCGCACCCCGCGGGTCGACGCCGCCGTGCTCGAAGAAGTTGGCGTCCTCGGCCGCCACCAGCGCGTTCTGCAGCACCTCCGGAACCTCGCCCTCGGCCAGCAGCATGCGCCGCTCTCGGGCGTAGCTGGCGAACGGCTCGCGTTGGCGGTCGTAGAGTCGGGTGATGATCCGCGGCGTGTCGTCGACCAGGGTCTCGACCCGCGGCATGTGGATCGCCGCCGCTACGCCGACACCAGCGAGCGAACCGGCGACGAGCGCCGCCACGGTGGCTGCGAGCCATCTCTTGAGGGGGACGGAAAGTGGCATGAGCGGAGGGCAGGCGGCCGACGGTCGATCCGGACCGTTCTCGGCGATCCGGCTACGACCGCTGCCCGGCATTATAGTGAGAGGCGATCCCCGGGGCAGCGGCTTGCCGCCGCTCGGATGGAGTGATACAACGACCCCCCGTCTCTCCCCGGGACGGTAGAGATGAGCTCGGACTCCTCCCCAGGACCGCAACCGGTCGGTCGAAAGCCGTTCGAGTCGGCCCCGCGACGGCTGGCCGAGCCGGGCGGTGGCTGCTCGCGCATGGCCGCGATCGGCTGCGCGGCGGCGGCTATTCTCGTCGGCGTGGCTCTGCTGGCCATGATGCTCAAGGCGCGCGAGCTGGTGGTCTGGAGCCTGTCGAACGTACGCACCGAGATCGAGCAGCGGCTGCCGGACGATCTGCCCGAGACAGAGCGCGCCCGTCTCTCCTCGGCTTTCGAAGGTGTGCTGGAGAAGCTCCGGTCGGAGGACCTCGACGCCGAAGAGTTCCGCCGCCTGCAGGCGGCGCTCCTCGAGTTTGCCCGTCGGCGCGAGGTTCCGGATCGCGAGCAGGTACGGCGGCTGGCCGAGGAGTTGGAACAGTTCGTCGGCGGCGCGGACGGCTCCGACGGAGGCGTCGAAGGGGATGCCGCCGAAACCGCTCCGTCACCGGTCGAGATCTGAGCCGATGGACACCTTCCGTATCGTCTCTCCCTTCGAGCCGCAGGGAGATCAACCGCAGGCGATCGAGGCTTTGGTGCGCGGTGTCGAGGGGGGCCAGAAGGAGCAGGTCTTGCTCGGCGTCACCGGCTCGGGAAAGACCTTCACCATGGCCAAGGTGGTCGAGCGGCTGAACCGCCCGACCGTCGTCCTGTCGCACAACAAGACCCTGGCGGCTCAGCTCTTCCAGGAGTTCCGCAGCTTCTTTCCGCACAACGCTGTGGAGTACTTCGTCTCCTACTACGACTACTACCAACCCGAGGCCTACGTGCCACAGTCCGACACCTATATCGAAAAGGAGACCTCGATCAACGAGGAGATCGACCGCCTGCGTCTGCGCGCCACCAAGGTGCTGTTCGAGCGTCGCGACGTGCTGATCGTCGCCTCGGTCTCCTGCATCTACGGCCTCGGCTCTCCCGAGGCGTTCTACGGCATGCTGCAATTCCTGGAGGTGGGCGACGAGAGCGGTCTCGAAGCGGTGCAGCGGCGGCTCGCCGAGATGCAGTACGAGCGCACCACCATGGATCTCTATCCGGGTGCCTTCCGGGTGCGGGGCGACACGCTCGAGATCCTGCCCGCCTACGAGGAGCGCGGCATTCGGGCCGAGTATTTCGGCGACGAGCTGGAGCGTTTGAGCTGGTTCGACGTGGTGCGCGGCGATGCGATCGAGAGCGTCGACAAGGTGGCGATCTATCCGAAGACCCATTACGTGACACCGCGCGACAGGCTGCTGGCGGCGATCGACTCGATCGAGGCCGAGCTGGCCGAGCGGCTGCTCGAGCTCGAGCGCGAGGGCAAGCTCCTCGAGCGCCAGCGCCTCGAGCAGCGCACCCTCTTCGATCTCGAGATGCTGCGCGAGATCGGCTACTGCCACGGCATCGAGAACTATTCCCGACACCTCTCCGGCCGCCGACCGGGCGAGCCGCCGCCCACCCTGCTCGACTATCTGCCCGACGACGCCTTGATGATCATCGACGAGAGTCACCAGACGGTGCCGCAGGTACGCGGTATGTTCCACGGCGACCGGTCGCGCAAGGAGACCCTGGACGAGCACGGCTTCCGGCTGCCGAGCGCGCTCGACAACCGGCCGTTGTCGTTCGAGGAGTTCGACGCCAAGGTGGAAGAGCGGATCTACGTCTCGGCGACTCCAGGAGCGTGGGAGCTCGAGCGGGTCGGCGGCGTCGTGGTCGAGCAGTTGCTGCGGCCGACCGGCCTGCTCGATCCGGCCATCGAGGTGCGACCGGCGCGCGGCCAGGTCGACGATCTGCTGGAGGAGATCCGTCGCGTCGTCGGTCGCGGTGAGCGTGTTCTGGTGACCACGTTGACGAAGCGGATGGCCGAGGAGCTGACCCGTTATCTCGACGACATCGGCGTGCGTGCGCGCTACCTGCACAGCGATATCGACACCCTCGACCGGGTGCAGATCATCACCGATCTCAGGCGGGGAGAGTTCGACGTCCTCGTGGGGATCAATCTGTTGCGCGAAGGGCTCGACCTGCCCGAGGTCTCGCTGGTGGCGGTGCTCGACGCCGACAAAGAGGGTTTCCTGCGCTCCGAGACCTCCCTCATCCAGACCGCCGGGCGGGCGGCGC
>JAWVZD010000443.1:0-2996 GCA_033722395.1 Thermoanaerobaculia bacterium
GATCCTCTCGCCCAGCATCTCGGCGTACCGCCCCGGATGGAGCGGCATGAACGGGGCACCGAAGCAGGCGCTGAAGGTGGCCGACGGCTCGGTGACGCCGCGCTCCGTCCCGGCGACCTTGGCGGTGTAGCCCGACAGGAAGTGGTACATCGCCTGTGCCTCGGTCAACCGGCTGATCGGCGGCAAGACGCCGAAGGCGTCGCAGGTCAGGAAGACGATCGCTCGCGGATGCCCTCCGACGCCGCCCACGTCGACCCGCTCGAGCTGGTCGATCGGGTAGCTGGCGCGGGTGTTCTCGGTGTGCGAGGCATCGTCGAGATCGAGCTCCCGCGTCTCTTCGTCCATCACCACGTTCTCGAGGATGGTGCCGAAGCGACGCGTGGTGGCGTAGATCGCCGGCTCTCCCTCGGCGCTCAGCCGGATGACCTTGGCGTAGCAACCGCCCTCGATGTTGAACACGCCGTCCTCCGACCAGCCGTGCTCGTCGTCGCCGATCAGGGTACGCGCGGGATCGGCGGAGAGCGTCGTCTTGCCGGTACCGGAGAGGCCGAAGAACAGCGCCACGTCGTCCGGACCGTCGCCGTAGTTGGCGCTGCAGTGCATCGACAGGACGTCCTTCTTCGGAAGCAGGTAGTTCATCACCGTGAAGATGCTCTTCTTGATCTCTCCGGCGTAGGCGGTGCCGCCGATCAGCACCAGCCGCTCGGCCAGGCTGACGACGATGAAGGTCGGGCTGGCGGTGCCGTGGACCGCTGCGTCGGCACGCGCCTCCGGCGCCGCGATCACCGTGAAGCGCGGCTCGAAGGTCTCCAGAACGCTGCGCTCGCGCGGTCGCACGAACATGTTGCGCGCGAACAGGTTGTGCCAGGCGTACTCGGTGACGATGCGCACCGGCAAGCGGTAGCGCTCGTCGGCGCCGGCGAAGCCGTCGAAGACGAAGAGGTCTCGGTCGGCGATGTGCTCGACGACGACCTCGCGCAGGGCGTCGAAACTGTCGCGCGCGATCGGCCGGTTGACCTTTCCCCACCAGACGTCGTCGCTCGCCGGCTCCTCGACGATGAACTTGTCGTTGGCGGAGCGCCCGGTGTGCGCGCCGGTCCGGGCGACCAGCGGACCATCGACCGCGAGCTTGGCCTCGCCACGACAGACCGCCTCCTCGCAGAGCCGCGCCGGACAGAGATTCCAGTACACCGTCCCACGCGTGGAGAGACCTTGACGATCGATACCGAAGCGGCTGACAACCGGACCACGAGTTTCCATCGAGACACCTCGGGAAAAGAGCTAGACGGGGTGTTGAGGAGCCAGAGCGTGAAGTCTACCGTCTGGCGGCACGAGCGCCAAACCCGGCGCAGCCTTCTCGTGGCACCGGCCACGGTGCCGAGCAACCGAACGAGAGCGCGGCGCGGATAGAGTAAGCTAGCTCTTCGCGGCCCCACAGCGTGCCGGAGCGTGCCGCACCCAGCAACGGCAGGAATCGACCTTCCTAGGGTAGAGCCTTGAACATCACCGATCGCTCGATTCTCGTGCTCGGCGGCTCCGGCCTGGTCGGGCTGGCGGTCTGCCGGGAGCTCCTGGCACGTCGACCGGCCGAGATCCGCGTCCACAGCCTGCGTCAGGAGGAGTCCGACGAGGCGATCGCCGAGCTCGCCGACGAGGCGGGAGGATGCCGTTTGGTGGCGAGCTCGGGCGACATCTTCGGCCTCGCCGAGCCGGCTGAGCGCACCGAGCGGATCCGAGCTCAGCTCCACCAGCTCAAGAAGGAGCATCTCGACCGCTTCCTGCTCTACCGGCTGCTGGCCGAGAGCCGTCCCGACGTCGTCGTCGACTGCGTCAACACGGCAACCGGGATCGCCTATCGTGACATGTACCGCGCCGCCGAAAGTCTGTGGGAGAAGATCGACGCCGACGCGGTCGATCGCGAGGCTGCCGAGGACCTGCTGGAGGCGCTCTACGTGCCCCGCCTGATCCGCCACATGCAGATCCTCTATCGCGGCATGATCGACGCTCGCACCGGCGTCTATGTCAAGGTCGGCACCAGTGGCACGGGCGGCATGGGCCTGAACGTCCCCTATACCCACTCCGAGGAGAAGCCGAGCCGGGTGCTGTTGTCGAAGAGCGCCGTGGCGGGGGCGCACTCGATGCTGCTGTTCCTGATGGCCCGCACTCCCGGCGCTCCGATCACCAAGGAGATCAAGCCGGCGGCGGCGATCGCCTGGAAGCGCATCGGGCACGGACCCATCTACCGCAAGGGCGAGCCCGTCCGGCTCGTCGAGCCGGAGCCGCGTCCGCTCGGCGAGAGCTTCTCGACGATCGACGACGAAGCCGCCGAAGTCACCGACGAGATCCTCGAGGCGGCCTTCATCGACACCGGCGAAAACGGCATCTTCAGCCTCGAGGAGTTCGCCCTGCTGACCACCGCGTCACAGATGGAGTTCGTCACGCCGGAGGAGATCGCCGCATACCTGGTCTTCGAAGTGGAAGGCGGCAACACCGGCCACGACGTCATCAACGCTCTCGACAACGCCGTCATGGGCCCGACCTACCGCGCCGGCGTGCTACGCCACTTCGCGCTCGAACAGATGCGCGAGCTGCAGGCCGAGCACGGCACGCGCTCGGTGGCGTTCGAGATGCTGGGTCCACCGCGCAACTCGAAGCTGCTGTTCGAGGCCGAGCTACTGCGCGAGGCGTTCGGCACCATGTCGGCGGTGCGCGCCGCGACGCCGGAGAAGATCCGCGACAGCCTGAACGACCTGGTGCGCAAGCGGCGTCGGCTGGCGAGCGAGATCGTCTCGATCGGCATCCCGATCCTGCTCGACTCCGGTGAGATCATCCGCGGCCCGAAGGTCCTCATACCGGCCCGCTCGACCGACGAGCCGATCGACCCGGAGCGGCTCGAGACCTGGGTCGACGCCGGCTGGGTCGATCTGAGGTTGGAGAACTGCGCCACCTGGCGCGACCGCTTCCTGGCCATTCACGCCGAAGTCTCCGAGATCCCA
>JAWVZD010000444.1:0-2995 GCA_033722395.1 Thermoanaerobaculia bacterium
AGTAACGGTACTCCTCCAGGATGCCGGCGAAGGCCGCCGTCGTCATGGTGGAGGGATAGGAGCCGCCGGCCGAGATGGCGTTGAACGCGTTGGTGTAGGTGCCGCCGGTGATGTCGAACTCGAGACTGACCTGGGTGATGGCGCCGCTCTCCTCGGTGTAGGTGGAGGCGTTGTTGAGCTCGACCACCGCATAGAGGGCGTCGTCGAGGGGACTCACCACCAGGAGCGCCTCGGGCTTGAACTCGGCGCGGTCGATGATGTCGCGGAACGGTTCCAGGTTCTGCGGGATGCCGGTCGGCGTCTGATTCGGGATGACCAGCGTGCCCGAGGTCGGCGGGTCGCCGATGACGCTGTAGGCGCCGGCGGTCGGATTGAACTGATAGAGCGGGTTGGTGAACACGCCCCGGACGGTGAGCACATCGGTTCCGGAGAGCACCTCCGGCGAATCGGTGTCGCCGACCGCGATGTGGGAGCTCGGGTCGACGTTGTTGCGCACCGCCACGGAGATGACGTCGTGTTCGTCGGCCGTCGCCGCTCCGGGCGGCGGCGTCTGCGGCAGCGGGCCGCGCCCCGTCATGCGGACGTGCCGCATCATGTCGTACTGCGCCACCCGCAGCGACTGCTGCATGTTGGCGACGTGCGTCTGGGCGCGCGCGATCTGACTGTTGAAGTCGAACAGCACCAGCACACCGGTGAGGATCATGACGATGACCAGCATGGTCAGCGTCACTTCGAAGAGGGTGAAGCCGGCGCTTCGCGGTGGCGATCCGGCGGCGCGGTTGCTCTTTCTCATCGGAACGGAACTCCTCGTCGGCTTCATTGGGACTTCAGCATCCGCACCGTGAGCCGCCGGCTCGGACCCAGCGGGCCGGCGCTGCGCGTCCCTTCGACCTCGACCTCGATCTCCTTGAAGTGGATCTGGCCTAGATCGGCATCGAACTGCAGCGCCTCACCGGGATCGACGATCTCGTCGTCCATGGCGTTGACACTGTACTGACGGACGGTCGTGGTCCGGAGCCAGAGCGCCGGGTCGGAGCCGTCGGTCGGCGCCGGGCCGTCCTTCCACTCTTCGTCGGCGAGCGAGTAGTAGCTCTCGGTGACTAGCTCGGTGCCGGCGGTCAGGGTCATTGGGGCGCTGTTGAACGGTAGCTGGAAGAGCTCCTCGACCTCGGAGCGCGCCGCGTTGGCCACGGTGCTCGAATCGGCGCCCGACTGGTTGTTCGACATCGACTGAGCGAACAGCGGCAGGATGCCGACGGCAAGCACCAGCATGATGCCGGCGGCAATGGTCGCCTCGATCAGGCCGAGGCCGTGCTCCCTACGGCGGCGCAAATCGTGCTTCACTGCCAATCCCACGGCTTCCCCTCGCCGGGTTGGACCCATTCGGACTGGTTCGCATCCCATTTCGCGATCTCCACGTGGGCCGTCGCGCGCGGGCTGACTCTGAGGCGCAGGAAGTTGCCGCGACTGTCCCCGAAGTGAATGTTGCCCTCCTCCGTCACCGAGCCGTCGGTGTTGAATACGATCCAGCCGCCGTCGGTGTCGGTGTCGAAGCCCTCGATCGGCGAGGTGCCGGAGGGGCCGACGACCTCCACGGTGCCCGCGAGCGGTTGGTCGACCAAGACCCGCTCGCCGGCATCGATCTGCGCGTCGCCGTCGGTGTCGACCCAGGTACGGACGCGGTAGTTGGTGGTGTCGATCAACAGCACCGTCGGGGCGCCCTGCTGGATCGCCTCCAAGCGCGCCCGCTGGCACATCACGGCGCACTCGCGGGCCGTGCCCTCGAGGCGGCTGCGGTGGATCATCTGCTGCAGGGCGGGGAGGCCGAGGGCGATCACGATGCCCACGAAGAGCATCACTACCAACGCTTCGATCAGCGTGTAACCCTCACCCCTTCGCGCTCGGTCGAATCGCATCGCAACTCCTTTACAGCAAGGACGGTACCAGGGCGCTGCGACCTGCCCCGAATGCCGTCAAACGGTTGAATCTACAGCAGCGTAGCGGATTGCGACCGCTCGCGGGAGGACCGTCGTCACAAGGCGAGCTGTTACGTTATGTATCGATTTTGACAGGAAGTTCCAAGGTGGCGCGTACCCCACCGCCCTCGCGCTCGGCGATCTCGAGGCGGCCGTCGTGCAGTTCGGCGATGCGGTGCGTCAACGCCAGGCCGAGACCGACGCCGTCGGGACGGCCGCTGACGAACGGCTGCAGCAACGAGTCGCGGATGGTCGAGTCGAGGCCCGGTCCGCGGTCTTCGATCTCGACCACGGCGCGGTCCGTTCTCCGCTGCAGCCGGACGACCACCGCTCGATCGGGATCGACCTCCCGTTGGGCGCGCAGGGCATTGTCGAGCAGGTTCCGCAAGGCGCGCTGCAGGAGCACCGGGTCGCCCTGGACGACGAGGGCGTCTTCTGCGCCCTCGAAACGGGTGCGACCGGCGGGTAGCGCTGGATCGGCGCAGGCCCGCTCGACGACCGTGGCGAGCTCGAACGGCTCGCTGCGCGCCGTGCCGGGGCGCGCGAAGGAGAGAAAGTCGTTCAACACCCGTTCGAGGTGCTCGGTCTCGGCGCGCATCTCGACCAAGTAGTCCCCTACCGACTCGTCGTCGCCGACGTGATCGACCAGGCCGAGATAGCCCTTGAGTGTGCCGAGGCCGTTGCGCATCTCGTGGGCGACGCCGGCCGCGATCTCGCCGAGCTGCGCCAGGCTGCGCGACATCTCGTCGCGGCGCGCCCGGCGGCGCGCCTCGGTCAGATCGGTGAAGAGCACGATGAAGCCTCTGAGCAGGCCGTCGTCGCGACGCAGGGGGTGGGCGCTCAGGCCCAGGACGCGCCGCGACGCCTCCCGGCCCCGCGGCTCGATCTCGATCTCCTCGCGCTGCACCGCGGCGGCGCGCTCGACGGTTCCCGAGAGCAGCTCCAGGAGCTCGGGGTGATCCGCCAGAAGCTCTTCCAGCGGGTCGCCGGGCGCCGAAGGCTCGACGCCGAGAAGCTCC
>JAWVZD010000445.1:0-2992 GCA_033722395.1 Thermoanaerobaculia bacterium
ACCCGTCGCGCCAGGGTCTCGTGGTGACGCTTCGCCGCCGCCTCGACCTTCGAGTTGAAGGTCTCGAGGCCGCGCCGCACGTGCGCCAGCGTCTTCTCGAGCGGGCTCTCGAGATTCGGATCGAGCGCCAACGCCGGGCCCTCGAGCGACGCCAGCTCCGCCTCGATTCGCTCGAGAACCGGCGCGACGAAGTCTTCGCCCGCCTTCTCGGCCACCACCGCCGCCGGATCGACGGCGCCGATTACCAAGTCGTCCAGGGCGAGCTCGAGCTCGTCCAGGCGCTCGCGCTCGTAGCGCGTCAGGACCAGGGCCTGCGGTCGAAGCGCCACCGCTGGTGGAGCGATCTCGAGCAGGCGGTAGACGGGCGCCGCCTGCGGCAGGTAGGCCAGCTCGCCGGGCCCGAGGAGCAGGAGATAGGTGCCGAAGACGGCGTCCTGCAGAGCCGGCCGCGCCAAAACCCCCGGGCTCACGACCGCCGGATTCTCATCCACCGTCTCGAGCAGCTCGGCGACGTCGCCCTCGAAGTCGTCGAGGCCGCGCAGGACGAAACCTTCCGGTCCACGCCACTCGATCCGCCGACGCTCTCCGCGGTGGAGCAGGAAGAGCGGGCTGGTGTCGCGCTGCGGGCGCACCTGCAGCGCGTGGCCAGCGTCCTCGATCGCCCGATCGGCCGCGGCGAGGGCCGCTTCCAACTCGTCGCGGTGCTCGACGAGCCGGCGCATCGACGGGCGTTGGGCCCGCTTGATCTCCGGCAGCATCGAATCGGCCAGCAGGGGGCAGTGCTCGCCGAGCATGGCGACCATGAGGCGCGCGAAGGCCTCTCCGAAGCGGCCGTCCGGGCGGTACCAGGTGGCGACGCGATCGATCCAGGCCTCGTACTCGTCGCCGTAGACCGCTTGGCGCCAGCCGTCGAGGAGCTCGACCACCGCCGAGCCGAAGGTCCTCATTCCGACCGGCACGAGCGGCTCCGGATCCTCGCCCAGGTCGAGCTCGACTACCTCGTCGCGTCCCGGCACGGCGATCTTCGCCACCTCGGCGAAGTCGTGATCCTCGGTCGCCATCCAGAAGACCGCCACCGCCGGATGGCCACGGCGCTCGAGCTCCGCCGCCCAACGCATCGCCGCCACCGCCTTCGACAGGGTGTAGAGCGGCCCGCCGAGGAGTCCCGGCTGCTGACCGGTCACCACCACCCGCGTCTCCGCATCGGCCAACCGCGACGCCAGCTCCGCGGCCCGCGGATGACCGTAGGCGTCGTTCGTCACCCGCAGCGCCGCCGCGATCTCGCCGCGATCGACCGCCGGAGGCTCGCCTCCCGGATGCGAGTCTTCCGGGGCCGAGCCCGGCGCGACGAGCCGCAACGGCGACAGGAGCTGGTCGGCCCGACCGGCGAGCAGAGCGGCGTCGAGCGCCGGAAGCAACTCCAACTCGAGCAGATCGGGCGGCCGCAGATCGGGCCGCGATGGATCGGACGACGGGGTGTCGGGTGGCGTCAAGCTCGGTCCTTTCGCGCCAGCAGGATGAGTCGGGGGCTGGTGGGCTCGAACGGCTCGCCGGAGAAGCTGCCGAAGCGACCGACGACCGACAGGCCGGCGGCACGCAACGCCCCCTCGACCTCGGTCGCGGTGTAGGCTCGCACGCTCTCGACGAAGGTGCGGGGCGGCTCGCTGCTGCCGGTCAGCCGGATCCGCTTGTTGACGCGGCCGCTGCGCTGATCGTACCAGCGCTCGATCTCCACCGTCCGGCCGCCGATGTCGCGGCTCTCGGACGGCTCCAGGGTCTCGAGCACCCGATCGCGATTGAACAGGTCGATGAAGAAACGCCCCCCCGGCGCGAGCAGACGCGCCACCTCGGAGAGTACTTGCCGGTTCTCGGCCTCGATCTCGAAGTAGCCGAACGAGGTGAAGAAGTTGAGCACCCAGTCGAAGCTGGCGTCGCCGAACGGTAGACAGCGCATGTCCCCCGCCACCCGCGGCAGACCGGGCGCCTGCGCCAGCAGGGTCTTCGACAGGTCGACACCGAGTGCCCGATGACCTCGGCGGCGCAAGGCGACGGTGTGCCGGCCGGCGCCGCAGGCGAGATCGAGGATCGCTCGCGGCGGGCGGTCGAAGAGCGAGGCGACGAACTCCACGTGCCGGTCGGCCTCCCCCTCGTCGCGATGCGAGTAGAGGTCCAGGTACTCCTCCCCGAACCACTCCTTGTACCAGGCCATCCATCGCGATGATATCGACATGCCGGGCGCCGCGGCAGGCCCGCCGCTCGGCTCGCACGCCGTCCCCGCTGCGGCCTCCTGCACGCGCCGATCGCGTGTCACCGATCGCGCGTCACCACTCCCAGGAACCCCGGCCCGAGGAACCCCGCGCGGACGCGCCGCGCGCTCGGCGAAGGTCCCTCGACGGAAAGAGGCGCCTCCACCGGGCCCATCCTCGCTCGTCGTCGCGCTCGGCGGGCTGCGATAGCCTCGCTTCATGCCTTCACCCGAAACCGATTGGATCGAGGTCCCGGGCGGCCTCGGCTGGATGGGGGGCGGGCCGCGGCGGGAGGAGAATCCCCGCCACCGCGTTTCGCTCTCCCCCTTCCGGCTCGCCCGCACCCCGGTGACGCGCGCCGACTACGAGGCCTTCCTCGGCGCGACCGGGCACCAGCCGCCGCCGAGCTGGGACGAGCCCGCCTTCTCCCATCCGCGCATGCCGGTGGTAGCGCCGTCGTGGCACGACGCCGTCGCCTACTGCCGCTGGGTCTCGGAGCTCTGGGGCGAGGCCGCGCGCCTGCCGACCGAAGCGGAGTGGGAGTGGGCCGCCAAGGCGGAGCGGGAAGTGCTCTATCCGTGGGGCGACGATCCCCCCGAGACCCTGCCCGACTACGACCGGCGTTGGCTCGAGGGCCCCGAGCCGGTCGACGCCTATCCGTCGCTCCATCCGTGGGGCTTCCTCGGCCTGGGCGAAAACGTGCACGAGTGGTGCTCCGACTGGTACGACCGGGAGTACTACGCCCG
>JAWVZD010000446.1:0-2974 GCA_033722395.1 Thermoanaerobaculia bacterium
CCGTCGTGTCCAAGAACCGTGCCGTTCCGAGGGCACTCGCTCTGACGCTCGCCCTTCTCGCCAGCTCGGCCGTCGCGGCCGGCGAGTGGAGCACCTTCCGTGGACCGCGTGGCACCGGGGAGGCACTCGATCCGTTGCCACCGGGCGACGGCGCGCTCGGGCTCGAATTGGTCTGGAAGCGACCACTAGGCACCGGCTACTCGGGCATCTCCGTAGCCGGGGACGTGCTGGTGACGGCCTTTGCCGACGCCGACTCGGACTTCGTCATCGCGCTCGACGTGACGAGCGGCGAGGAGATCTGGCGCTACGAGCTCGGCCCGGCCTATCCGGGGCGGGACGGCTCGCACGACGGGCCGATCGCCACCCCGGCGATCGCCGGGGGCCGGGTCTTCGCCGTCGATCCCGCCGGTAAGGTAGTCGGACTCGACCTGGCCAGCGGCGCCGAGCGCTGGACGACCGATCTGGTCGAAGAGCTGGGCAGCGAGGAGCCTTACTACGGCTTCGCCGGGTCGCCGGTCGTGGTCGACGGCACGCTGATCCTGCAGATCGGAGGCGAGGGTGGCTCGGTGGCGGGTCTCGACGTCGATTCGGGCGAGCTTCTCTGGCGCGCGCTCGAAGACGGCATCGCCGCGCAGTCACCGATCCTGGCCGAGATCGGTGGGCGGCGTCAGATCCTGGTCCTGGGGTCGGAGAAGTTGGCCGGAATCGATCCCACCGACGGCACGCTCCTCTGGGAGATGGCGCACGAGGGAGAGGGCGGGATGGGAGCTGCGACCCAGTCACCGGTGCCGCTCGACAACAGCCACTTTTTCGTCAAGTACGCCACCCCCGAGGCGGCGGTCTTCGAGCTCGCCGAGGTCGACGGTGCGATCGGGATCGACCGCCGGGTGAGCAGCCGGGGCCTGACCCGCAGCTACAGCCCGGCGACCCTCGCCGGCGGGGTGCTCTACGGCTTCACTGGACGGATCCTGAGCGCCGTCGATCCGGTGTCGGGCGAGCTCCTGTGGCGCACCCGCGACGTCGGTGACGGCTTCGCCATCTCGATCGAGGATCGGCTCGCCATCCTGGAGAAGACGGGCACCCTGCACCTGGGCGTGGCGAGTCCCGAGGGATGGATCGGAGAAACGCAGCTCCACCTGTTCGACGACCTGGTCTGGACGCCACCGAGCTACGCCAATGGCGCGGTCTACGTCCGCAGCCTGGGCGAGATCGCGCGGGTCGACCTGGTGCGGACCGCGCCGGAGCGACTGGCATCGGAGGAGGCGCCGGAGATTCCCGCCGCTCTGGCCGGCCTGGCCGAGAGGGTCGCCGCGGCCGAGGATGCCGCGGCCGAGGTCGACCGCTTCCTCGACGGGCGCTCGCTGCCGTTGATCGAAGGCGAGACGGTCGTCTTCGTCTGGCGAGGCGAAGCCGAGGACGTCGCCGTGGCCGGGGACATGATCGGCATGCGTCTCGAGGAGCCGATGCATCGGCTCGAGGGCACCGATCTCTGGTGGTGGAAGACCGAGATCGATCCGCGAGCGCGGATGAGCTACCTGTTCTTCGCCGACCTCGAGCCGACCGTCGATCCGAGCCACGACCGGGTGGTCACCTCGACGATTCTCGGGCCCGACATGAACTGGCAGCGCGAGGAGCCGGTCGAGATGTCCTGGTTCGCGATGCCGGAATGGCCCGGCCTGGCGGAACGGCCGACGGAGGAGCCCGGCGCTCGCGGGCGGCTCGAAGAGATCGAGATCACCGTCCAACCGGAGGCGGCGGAGGGCGAGGAGGAGGCTCCCGAGCCGGTGCAGGTGCCGACCACGGTCTGGCTCCCGCCCGGCTACGACGAGAGCGACCGGGCCTACCCCGTCGTCTACCTTCTCCACGCCGACGCCTTCGCGATCGGGGACTGGGCCGCCGCTCTCGACCGAGTCGTCGGCGACAGCGTCGAGCCGATCGTCGTCGTCTCGCCCGACCTGCCCCGCATGCCCGGCCTGCGCGGCGTCCTGGCCGAGCAGATCGTCCCGGCGATCGACCAGAGGTACCGCACCGAGGCGGAGCGCGACTCTCGGGCGGTGGTCGGCATGGGCTTCCCGGCCTACAGTGCAGCCATCGTCGGCTTCCGTCACTCCGACACCTTCGGCCGGCTCGGACTGCAGAGTCTGTTCCTGACCTGGGGACCGATGGAGGAGAGGTTGCAGGAGACGATCGGCGAGAAGACGGCCGAGACGACGCCGATGCGGATCTACCTCGAGTGGGGCCGCTGGGATCTGATCAGCCCATACGAGGAGATGAACTTCCGCGACTCCGGCCGCTGGGGTTGGGAGCTGTTCCGCGACCTCGGCTACGAGCCGCTCGGCGGCGAGGTCTGGGACTCGACCGACTTCGCCAGCTGGTCGAATCGCACCGACGTTCTTCTCGAGGCGCTGTTCCCGCTCGGGGAGGGAGCGGACACCTCGGAGACGGCTTGGTTCACCGGTAGTCCGTAGGCAGGGGCGCCGGGCGCCGGGACGGACGATTCGGTTCCGGGTCCGGGACGGCGCGACGACGGCAAATGAAAAAAGGGCCGCCCCCGGAGGGACGGCCCTGGATCGACTCGATCGCGGCCGGATCAGAAGACCACGGTCGCGATGTTCGAGCAAGTCGACGTTCCGGCCTCGCACACCTGGTAGTCGTAGCTGGCGCTGCCGACGTTGCCGGTGTTGTCGGTGTGGAAACCGTCGTTGGCCGTCGTCGTGACAAGCACGCCGTTGCGGTAGACGTCGACGTCGGTGCTCGTCGCCCCCGACCAGGTGAGGTCAGCATGGTGACGGCCGCGCACCTTGTACCCGGTGGCCGAGAGCGAGATCGCGGCCGGTTCGGTGACCGAGACCGACTGGGAGTCCGTGTCGGTCTGGCTCGCGTCGTCGGTCACGGTCAGGGTGACGGTGTAGTTGCCTCCCGACGCATAGCTGTGATTCGTAGTCACTCCGCTGCCGCTGTTGCCGTCGCCGAA
>JAWVZD010000447.1:0-2972 GCA_033722395.1 Thermoanaerobaculia bacterium
AAGCCAAACTGGCCGACCTTGGCATCGCCACCGAGGCAGAGCCCGGCGACCAGACCACGTTGGCCCAGGCCGACGGCGGGCCCGGCACGGTGGCCTACATGAGCCCCGAGCAGGCGCTCGCCAAAGAGGTCGACGCGCGGACGGATCTCTTCTCTCTCGGGGCGGTCCTCTACGAGATGGCGACCGGGAGGAAGGCGTTCACCGGCGACTCGACGGCGGCGATCTTCGACGCCATCCTGAACCGCGAGCCGACGGCGGTCCCCCAGATCAACCCCAACGCTCCCTTCGAGCTCGAGCAGGTGATCCGCAAGGCGTTGACCAAGGATGCGGCCCTCCGCTATCAGACGGCCGCGGATCTGGCGGCCGACTTGAAGCGACTCCTCCAGCAGGGCGATAGCAGCCGCTCGACGTCACCGAGCTTCGCGCCGGTTGCGCAGCCGGCCTCCCCGCAGCCGAGCTCTCCGGGCGAGCCCTCACGAGCCGAAGCCGTGCCGCCGCAGCAAGCCGAGCTGCCCACAGAGCCTTCGGCGACTGCCGCCTCCTCCGCCGACGTTTCCGGCTCGAGCTCACGCGTCGAGGCCCTCGACCGGGCCGGTGCCAAGCACTGGAAGAGCATCGCGGCGGTGGTCTTGGTACTGGGCGCTCTCGGGACCTACTTCCTGTTTCGCGCTGAATCCGAGCCGGTGCTCGAAGAGGGCACCGAGCTGGTGCTCGCCGACTTCGTCAACACGACCGGGGACCCGGTCTTCGACGGCACCCTGAAACAGGCTCTGTCGGTGAAGATCGCGGAATCCCCCTACCTGGACGTCTACCCGCAGGACAAGATGCTCGAGACCCTGAGCCTGATGCAGCGCTCGCCCGAGGAGAAGATCACCCCCGAGGTGGCGCGCGAGATCTGTCAGCGGCGCGGGGTCAAAGCGATGCTCTCCGGCGAAGTCGCGACCCTCGGCGCCAACTACATCGTCACTCTGAACGCCATCGACTGCGGAACCGGCGAACTCCTGGTCGGCCAGCAGGTCGAGGCGGGGTCCAAGGAAGAGGTCCTGGGTGCGCTCGGAACCGCGATCACCAGGATGCGCGGTGATCTCGGCGAGTCCCTCGCGTCCGTCGAGAAGTACGACGTGCCGATCGAGCAGGCGACGACCACCTCACTCCAGGCGCTCCAGGCGTTCAGTCAGGCGGTCGAAGAGCGCAATATGGGCCGCGATTTCAACGCCATCCCCTTCTTCCAGCGGGCGCTGGAACTCGACCCGGGGTTCGCGCTCGCGCATGCGCGGATGGGCACGGCGTACAACAACACGGGACAGACGCAGAAATCCCACGAGCACTGGCGCCGTGCCTACGAGCTCCGGGAGGGTGTGAGCGAGCCGGAGCGTCTCTACATCCTGGCGCACTACCATGCCGACCTCCAGGGCGACCTGAGAAAGGGCAGCGAGGTCTACCAGCAGTGGGCGAAGATCTATCCGCGCGAATGGTCGACCTACAACAACCTGGCGATCATTCAGAGCGATCTGGGCGAGCTCGACAAGGCTCTGGAGACGGCTCGGAAGGCACTGGAGTTGAATCCGGATCATGCCTTCCCGTACGGCAATGTCGCTCTTTCTCACGCCCGCCTCGGGCAAATCGACGAGGCACGGGAAATTCTCGCGATGATGGAGGATCGAGGCTTCGGGGGTCCGTCACAGCATCTCATCCGCGCGTTCGTCGAAGGCGCAGCCGGTAACGAGGAGGGATTCGAGGAGGCGCTCGATTTCTTCACCGGAACACCGGGAGAGCCGAACGCTTTGCGCTTGAGAGGGAACTGGGCGGCGCGACACGGAAGAGTCACGGAGCTGCGCGCGCTGGCTCGGCGCGAAGCGGAGCTCGCGGCTGACCTGACAGGCGATCCCGGAATCGCGACGTCCAAGGTGGAGTTGGCGGACAACCTGCTGGATCTCGGCTACGAGAGCGAGGCGGCGGAGCTGGCGCGAGAGGCGCTCGGATTGGCCCGGGATGTCGACACGCTCTCTGATGCCTTGTCGGTCCTCTCGGTGGTAGGCGAGCCGACGGAGGCGCGCCAACTCATCGAGGAGCTCGACGAGCGATGGCCGCAGAACACGATCGTCCAGGGCTCCGAGATACCGCAAGGTCGAGCGCGGTTGGCTCTCCGAGCGGGCGACGCGGTCGAGGCGATCGATGTCCTCGAGACGGCGCGGCCTTTCGAGCGCGCCGAGCTCGACACCATCCGCCTGCGGGGGCAGGCGTATCTCGCCAACGGTGAGCCGGAGAAGGCGGTCGGGGAGTTCGAGAAGCTGATCGCGCTGGACTCGATGGCACCGGCCGCCCCCGTCCACACTCTCGCCCGCCTCTGGCTCGGCCGCGCCTATCTGGCCGCCGGCGACCCCACGGAGGCGCGGGCCGCCTACGAAGAGTTCTTCGAGATGATGAAGAGCGCCGACGAAGGCGTGCCGGTGATCGAGAAGGCGCGCGAGGAGTATGCGACGATTCCGGGGGTGAAGGGGTGACCCGCGCCAGCAGCTCATCTCGATCGAAGCGCCCGAAGGGCGCGGAGTGGAGAGATCCCTCGACTCCGGCCGCTTCGCGTCCTCCGCTCGGGATGACGATCAGAGGCGGGGTGACTAGATGATCGGGCAGACCGTTTCTCACTACAAGATCCTCGCCGAGCTCGGTGGCGGCGGCATGGGCGTCGTCTACCGGGCCGAGGACACCGAGCTCGGCCGCCAGGTGGCGCTCAAGTTCCTGCCGCACGAGGTGGCCGAAGACCAGAACGGTCTCGACCGTTTTCTGCGCGAGGCGCGGGCGGCGGCGGCGCTCAATCATCCACACATCTGCACCATCCACGAGATCGGGCGTCACGAAGGGACGCCGTTCCTGGTGATGGAGCTCCTCGAGGGCCAGACCCTGAAGCACGCCATCTCGGGTCGGCCGATGGAGACCGAGACCGCGCTCCGGCTGGGGATGCAGGTGGCCGA
>JAWVZD010000448.1:0-2950 GCA_033722395.1 Thermoanaerobaculia bacterium
CGCTCTTCCGATCTGTCTTGATCAGCTCTTCAGCGGCAGTTGCCATCTTCGTTTCCTCCGCAGTACTTCCCTATGGACTCGTGAACCGGGATCCTCGGACCCCGCTCATCCTTCTCGTTTCTGTTTCTCCTGAGCCACCTGGCTCAGGACGGTCACCAACTGCTGCGGGATCGCACCCAGCGAGCGCACGAAGCGCGCGATCGGCGACTGCAGCAGGAAGACCAGCTTCGCGAGCAGGTCTTCGCGGCTCGGCAGCTTGGAGATCTCGACGATCTGCTCGGCACTCACCGTCTGCCCCTCGACCAGACCGGCCTTGAACTCGATCGCCTCGACCTCGGAGGCGAACTCGGACAGCACCTTGGCCAGGGTCACCGGATCGTCGTCGGTGTAGGCGATCGCCACCGGCCCTTCGAAGTGCTCCTTGAGCCCCTCGAGCGCGCCGCCCTCGATCGCCAACAGGGCCAGGCGGTTCTTCACCACGGCGTAGCGGCCGCCGGAGTCGCGGATCTTCGAACGCAGCTCGGTGACCTGTGGGACGGTGACGCCCCGGTAGTCGATCAGGAAGGCGTGCGTCGCCTTGGCGAGCCCCTCGCGGTAGCTCGTCACCACGTCCTGCTTCTGTTGTCGTGTCAGCGGCATCGTCGTCTCCTCAAGCCTCCGCCACCGCGACGAGATCGCCCTCGTCGACCGGCACGCTCGGCCCCATGGTGGGCGAGATCGACACCGACTTGACGTATTTACCCTTGGCGGCGGGCGGGCGCAACCTGAGCACGGTCTGCATCAGCGCGACGAGGTTGTCCTTCAGAGCACCCTCCTCGAACGAGGCGCGGCCGAACGGCACGTGGAGGATCCCCGCCTTGTCGACGCGGAACTCGACCTTTCCGGCCTTGATGTCCTCGACCGCCTTGCCGACGTCGAACGTCACCGTGCCGGCCTTCGGATTCGGCATCAGTCCCCGTGGCCCCAGCACCCGGCCCAGCTTGCCGACCTCCTTCATCATGTCCGGCGTCGATACCACGGTGTCGAAATCGAGCCAGCCGTCTTGCACCTTCTTGGCCAGATCGGCGCCGCCGACGAAATCGGCTCCCGCCTCCTCGGCCTCCTTGATCTTCTCGCCGGAGGCAAAGACCAACACCCGGACCTCCTTGCCCGTACCGTGCGGCAGAACGACCGTGCCGCGGACCATCTGGTCGGCGTGCTTCGGATCGACCGCCAGCCGGATCGCCGCGTCGACACCCTCGTCGAAGTCGGCATAGGAGACCTTCTTCACCAGCCCGACCGCCTCGTCGACCGCGTACGACCGACGCTCGACGGTCTCCACCGCGTTGCGATATTTCTTGCCATGCTTGGGCACGATTTCTCTCCTCGACCTGCGGCCGCCTAGGCCTCGACCTCGATACCCATCGATCGAGCCGTCCCCTCGATGATCCGCATGGCGGCCTCGACGGAGGCGGCATTGAGATCCGGCATCTTGGTCTTGGCGATCTCCTCGACCTGCGAACGGCTCACCCGCCCGACCTTCTCCTTGTTCGGCTCGCCCGAGCCCTTGTCGATACCGGCAGCCTGCCGCAGCAGTACCGCGGCCGGCGGGGTCTTGGTGATGAAGGTGAAGCTGCGGTCCGCGAAGACGGTGATGACGACCGGAATGATCGTACCCTGGTCCTTCTGCGTCTTGGCGTTGAACGCCTTGCAGAAGTCCATGATGTTGACACCCGCCTGACCCAGCGCCGGACCGACGGGCGGCGCCGGCGTGGCCTGCCCGCCCGGGATCTGCAGCTTGATCTCTGAAATGACTTTCTTCGCCATGATCTCTCGCCTCTCGACTCCCTACATCTTCTGGACTTGGATGAAGTCGAGCTCGACCGGAGTGGCGCGGCCGAAGATCGTCACCATCACCTTGAGGGTGTTGCGATCCAGGTTGACCTCTTCGACGACGCCGGTGAAGTTGTTGAACGGCCCATCGATGATCTTGACCGGCTCGCCCTTCTCGAAGATGTACTTCGGCTTCGGCTTCTCCTTGGCGGTGACCACCTGCTCGAGGATCTGGTCGACCTCCTCCTGGCTGAGCGGTGTCGGCTGCTTGCCGCTACCGACGAACCCGGTCACCTTCGGCGTGTTCTTGACCACGTGCCAGGCGGCGTCGGACATCTCCATCTCGACCAGGATGTAGCCCGGGAAGAACTTCCGCTCCACCTCGCGCTTCTTGCCGCCCTTGTACTCGACGATGGTCTCGGTGGGGATCTTGATGTCACCGAACGCCTCGGCCATGTCGAGCGCCTCGGCGCGCTGTTTCAACGTCTCCCGAACCCGCTCCTCGAACCCGGAGTAGGTATGGACGATGTACCAGTTGCGTTTCGTGTCGGTTCCCATCATGCGCCCAGAATCTCGAACACGAAGCTGTAGGCCTTGTTGACCACGACGTCGGAGAGGGTCAGGAAGATGGCGAACACGAAGCTGGCGATCAGCACCACGATGGTGGTGGCGACGACGTCCTCGCGCGACGGGAAGGTCACCTTGGCGAGCTCGGCCCGCGTCTCCTTGATGAAGATCCGCGAGCGACGCCACCAGTCGGCGACGCGCTGGACGACCTTGAAATAGACCGCCAGGCCCGCCAAGGCCGCCACCACGGCCAGTGCGATGATCCATTCGGTGCTCATGATTTCGCCGTCTCGCTTCGCTGCCGCGTCGATTTCGTTCGATGGCAGGCCAGGAGGGATTCGAACCCCCAACCATCGGTTTTGGAGACCGACGCTCTACCGATTGGAGCTACTGGCCTAATCCGTTTCAATAGTGCGAGTCGCTGACCCAATCGTCCCCGACTACTCGATGATTTCGGTGACGGTGCCGGCGCCGACGGTACGGCCGCCCTCGCGGATGGCGAACCGGACACCCTTCTCCATGGCGATCGGAGCGATCAGCTCGACCTCCAGGTTCACGTTGTCGCCCGGCA
>JAWVZD010000449.1:0-2945 GCA_033722395.1 Thermoanaerobaculia bacterium
CCTCGGTGAGGACCCGGGTGGTCTCCTGGAAGCTGGCCGCCGAGATGAAGCTGTCGGTCGACAGCGAGGCCTTGGTGATGCCCAGGAGCAGCGGCCGGCCGATCGCCGGTTCGCCACCCGCCGCCACGACGCGGTCGTTCTCCTCGCGGAAGCGCCAACGGTCGACCTGCTCGTCGATGAGGAACTCGGTGTCTCCGACCTCCTCGATCTTCACCGAGCGCATCATCTGCCTGACGATGACCTCGATGTGCTTGTCGTTGATCGACACGCTCTGCGAGCGGTAGACCTCCTGCACCTTGTCGACCAGATAGCGCTGCAGCTCGGTCTCGCCGAGCACCTGCAGCACGTCGTGCGGGTTGATCGGACCGTCGATCAGCGGATCGCCGGCGTGCACCCGCTCGCCCTCCTGCACGTTGATGTGCACCGAGCGCGGCACGCTGTACTCACGCTCCTCGCCCGAGTCGCTCTCCACCGAGACCTTGCGCATGCCCTTGGTGATCTCGCCGATGTGGACCGTACCGTCGATCTCGGTGATGATCGCCGGCTCCTTCGGGCTCCTCGCCTCGAAGAGCTCGACCACCCTCGGCAGACCGCCGGTGATGTCCTTCGTCTTGGTGGTCTCGCGCGGGATCTTCACCAGCACGTCGCCCGGATGGACCTTGTCGCCCTCCTGCACGGCGAGATGCGACCCGGTGGGCAACAGATAGCGCTTCTCGGCCTTGCCCGAGCCCTTGACGACGATCGTCGGCGAGCGCTTCTCCGAGCCCATCGCCTCGACGATGATGCGCTGCGACAGGCCGGTGACCCGATCGGTCTCCTCGCGCAGGTTCTCGCCCTCGACGACGTCGACGAACTCCACCTTGCCGGAGATCTCGCTCAGGATCGCCGAGGTGAACGGATCCCACTCGACCAGCTCGGTACCGCGCTCGACCTCCTGGCCGTCCCTGACCAGCAGACGCGAACCATAGGTCAATGCGTAGCGCTCCAGCTCGCGGCCGTGGGGGTCGACGATCACCAGCTTGCCGCTGCGGTTGATCACGACCAGATCCTCGCTCTTCGACTCGACCGTCGAGACGTTGATGAACTTGACATGCCCGGCGTTCGTCGACACGTGCTTCGACTGCTCCGAGACGCGGCTCGCGGTACCACCATAGTGGAACGTCCGCATGGTGAGCTGCGTGCCGGGCTCGCCGATCGACTGCGCCGCGATGACGCCGACGGCGTTACCGATGTCGACCAGCTCGCCGGTGGCGAGATCCCGCCCGTAGCAATTGGCACAGACGCCACGACGGGTCTCGCAGGTCAGCACCGAGCGGATCTTGACCCGCTCGATACCGGCGCCTTGGATCGAGCTCGCCACCTCTTCGGTGATCATCTCGCCGATGTCGACCAGCGTCTCGCCGCTCATCGGATCGCGGATCTCGTCCTGGCTGACGCGGCCGACGATGCGATCGCGCAGCGGCTCGAGGATGTCGCCACCCTCCATGATCGCGGTCACGTAGATGCCGTCGATCGTCTCGCAATCCTCGTCGGTGACGATGACGTCCTGCGAGACATCGACCAGACGGCGGGTCAGATAGCCGGAATCGGCGGTCTTCAGAGCCGTATCGGCCAGTCCCTTGCGAGCGCCGTGGGTGGAGATGAAGTACTCCAGTACCGACAGGCCCTCGCGGAAGTTCGCCGTGATCGGCGTCTCCAGGACCTCGCCCGAAGGCTTCGACATCAGGCCGCGCATGGCGGCGAGCTGTCGCACCTGCTCGCGCGAGCCGCGCGCACCGGAGTCGGCCATCAGACGGATCGGGTTCGATTCGCCGAGTTCGGCCTCCTGCTGGGCCATCGAGGCGAACATCTCCTCGGAGACCCGCTCGGTAGTGCGGTGCCAGACGTCGATGATCTTGTTGTGGCGCTCACCGACGGTGATGATGCCGGCGGTGCGCTGCTTCTCGATCTCGGCGACCTCCTTCTCGGCGCCCGCCAGGAGCTGCGATTTGCGCTCCGGGATCACCATGTCGTCGAGACCGAAGGAGATCCCGGCCTTGGTGGCGTAGTAGAAGGTGACCTCCTTCAACTCGTCGAGGAGCTTGACCGTGTAGTCGTGCCCCATGTGGATGTAGCTGTAGCCCACCAGGTTCTGCAGACCACGCTTCTTCATCAGACCGTTGATGAACGGCATCTCGCCGGGCAGGTGCTGATTGAAGACGACGCGACCGACCGTGGTGTCGATCAGCTCGCCGTCGAGCTGCTCGATCTCGGCATGGAGGATGTCCTGATCGTCGTACTGTGACTCGAGGTGGATGTAAGGGCCGGTGTAGCGCACCCGGATCTCGGCGTGGGTGTCGACCAGACCCTGACTGTAGGCCATCGTCACCTCGTCGAACCCGGCGAACACCTTGCCGGCTCCCCTGGCGTCCTCCTTGCGCAAGGTCAGGTAGTAGCCTCCCAGGACGAGATCCTGACTGGGCACCGCGACCGGCCGCCCGTGCGCCGGCGACAGGATGTTCTCCGAGGAGAGCATCATCACCTTGCTCTCGATCTGTGCTTTCGGCGACAGCGGCACGTGCACCGCCATCTGATCGCCGTCGAAGTCGGCGTTGAACGCCGCACAGACGAGAGGATGGATCTGGATCGCCTTGCCCTCGATCAGCACCGGCTCGAACGCCTGGATGCCGAGGCGATGCAGCGTCGGCGCTCGGTTGAGCAGCACCGGATGGTCCTTGATGACCTCCTCGAGGGCGTCCCAGACCGCGTCCTCCTCGCGCTCGACCATCTCCTTGGCCGCTTTGATGGTCCCCGCGTGTCCGAACTCCTCGAGCCAGTTGTAGATGAACGGCTTGAAGAGCTCCAGGGCCATCTTCTTCGGCAGTCCGCACTGATGGAGCTCGAGGTCGGGGCCGACGACGATGACCGAGCGGCCCGAGTAGTCGACCCGCTTGCCCAGAAGATTC
>JAWVZD010000450.1:0-2936 GCA_033722395.1 Thermoanaerobaculia bacterium
CGCAACCATCTCGCTGACTTGACCCGCCGGGCCCTGTAGGCTAATTTGGCGAGCCCGAACGATAGGTGAGCGGGCATAACTCAGTTGGTAGAGTGCGAGCTTCCCAAGCTCGATGTCGCGGGTTCGAGTCCCGTTGCCCGCTCCATCACATCGGAAACGACCGCGGTCGTCGCCAGGCCGCGGAGCGGAGAAAGGAAGCAACATGTCGATCTTCGGTCGAGACGACGAGTCGAGGTCCAAACCGGCTCCCGCCACTACGCCCGACAAGCCGAAGCCGAATCCGACCCCTTCCTCGACTGGCGCCCGGCCCGATACCGGGCGGTCGACAGGGGGCAGCACGGTGATCTCGGCCGGCACGCGCATCGAGGGGGAGATCTCGGGTGCTACCGGCGTGGTCATCGACGGGTCTCTGGAGGGACGTGTCAGCGTCGAGAGCCGGGTGGACGTCGGCAAGACCGGCCAGGTGCGCGGTGAGATCCGCGCCGAGTCGATCTCGGTGGCGGGTAAGGTCTTCGGCAACATCGTCGGTGGCGACAAGGTCGACATCCATCCAACCGGCAAGCTCGAGGGCGACGTCAAGGCTCCTCGGGTATCGATCGCCGACGGCGCCTATTTCAAAGGCCGGGTCGAGATGACCGGTCAGGTGCGCTCGGAAGCGAGCGGTGAGGCGACCTCTTCGACCGGCCCGTCGAAGGGCGCGGCGTCCCGCTCCGACTCCGATCGCTCGGGCTCGAGCGGCGAGAAGGGGACGAGACCGGTGGACAAGCCGCCGATCCGGCCGGCGCCGCTCGACGACGCCAAGGCGAGCGAGTCGACCAAGTGAAGATCGGCGTTCCCAGCGAGGTCAAGGACAACGAGTACCGCGTCGGGATGATCCCGGCGGCGGTGCACGCCCTGGTCGAGGCGGGGCACACCGTCGTGGTCGAGAGCGGCGCGGGGGAGGGATCCGGCATCAGCGACGCGGAGTACGTCGACGCCGGAGCGAGCCTGCGCGACGAGGCCGCCGAGGTCTGGTCCGAGGCCGAGATGATCGTCAAGGTCAAGGAGCCGGTGGAGAGCGAGTACGATCTCCTGGGACGGCGTCAGATCCTCTTCACCTACCTCCATCTGGCCCCCCTGCCGGAGCTCACCGAGCTGCTGCTCGAGCGCGAGGTGGTGGGGATCGCCTACGAGACGATCACCGACTCGCGCGGTACGCTGCCGCTCCTGACACCGATGTCCGAGGTGGCCGGCCGAATGTCGGTGCTGGTCGGCGCCTACTTCCTGCAACGCACCACCGGCGGTCGCGGTACCTTGCTGGGCGGCGTGCCGGGCGTCCCGCCGGGTGACGTGGTGATCATCGGCGGCGGCATCGTGGGGCTGAACGCCGCCAAGGTCGCCCTCGGGCTGGGCTCGAGCGTCACCATCCTGGAGACCAACCTGGAGCGGATGCGGTTCCTCGACAACATCTTCCACGGCCGGGTCACCACCCTGGCGAGCAATCACCACAACCTGCTGGCCGCGCTGGCGCGGGCCGATCTGCTCATCGGCGCGGTGCTGATCCCGGGCCACTCGGCGCCCAAGCTGGTCACGCGCGACATGCTAGCCGAGATGAAGCCCGCCGCCGTGGTGGTCGACGTCGCCGTCGATCTGGGTGGCTGCTTCGAAACCACCCGGCCGACGACCCACTCCGATCCGGTCTACGAGGTCGACGGCGTGATGCACTACTGCGTCGCCAACATGCCCGGCGCGGTGCCGAGAACGTCGACCTTTGCCCTCAACAACGCCACCATGCCCTACACCCTGGCGTTGGCGGAGAAGGGGATCCGCCGTGCCGCGCTGGACGACCCGGGCCTCTACGACGGCTTCAATACCTACGCCGGGCAGATCACCTGCGAGCCGGTGGCCGAGTCCCAGGGGCGTCCGCATCGCGAACTCCGCGACCTTCTCGACTAGAGCCGGTTGCCGAGCCCTCTCCCGTCCTACCGGCCGTCGCCGAACCTCAGCCGCGATCCGTCCGTTCGAGCGGCAACTCGACGCCGGCGTGCTGGCGCCATAGGCGCCGCAGATCGTCCGGCGGCGCCACCTCGAACGTGACCTTCTCCCCGCTCGCCGGGTGCTCGAAGCCGAGCCGCCAGGCATGGAGCGCCGGTCGCGGGAACTCCCTGAGCGGTGCACGGCTCGCCGCCGGCAGGCTCTTCCATCGCGCCTCGCCGTAGGTCGGATCACCGACCAGCGGGTGTCCAGCCGCCTTCAGATGAACCCGGATCTGGTGCGTCCGGCCGGTGCCCAGGGCGAGGCGCAGCACGCTCACCCCTCCGTGGGTCGCCAGGAGGCGGTACTCGGTGTGGGCGGCCCGTCCGTCGGGTCGCACCGTCATCTCGGTGCGACGGCGTGGATGGCGACCGATCGGGCGATCGAAGCGTCCCTCGACTGGATCGGGAGCACCGTAGCAGACGGCGAGATAGACCTTGTCGACGCGGCGCTCGGCGAAGGCACGCGACAGCCTCCGGTAGGCGGCGTCGGTACGCGCTACCACCACCGCACCGGTGGTGTCGAGATCCAGCCGATGGACGATCCCCGGTCGGCGCGGACTGCCGACCGTCGCCATCTCGGGATAGCGGTTGAGGAGGAAGTTGGCCAGCGTGCCGGCTGGCCGTCCGGCGCCCGGATGCATCGCTACGCCGGCCGACTTGTCGAGCACGACGAGATCGTCGTCGGCGTAGACCACCGTGAGCGGACCGGGTTCCGCGACCAGCCGCTCGCTCTCGGGCTCGCTCGCAGGGCGACAGACGATCCGCTCACCTCCCACCAGCTCGCGCGAACTAATCGCCTAGTACCCCTCGACGGAGACGGGGCCATCCCGGATCAAGGCCTGACTCCGATTCCCGGCGTCCTACACCCGATCCGCCAACAAACCGTCGATCCGCTCGCCCCCGGCTTCGGGCGAAACGACG
>JAWVZD010000451.1:0-2930 GCA_033722395.1 Thermoanaerobaculia bacterium
ATCGCCCGCCAAGTAGGCGCGGTAGAGCTCGACGCTATGGGGGAGAAAGCCGGCGAGCTTGCCGGCGAGGTCGGCGTCCAGGTCGCGTGCGGCGTCGCGGAGCAGGGTGGCGGTGCGCTGCCGCTCGGCCTGCGGAGCGCCGACCGCCCCGGTTTCGGCCGTCAGACGGGCTTCGACGAGCTCCAGGAGATAGGTGCGGAGGAGCGGATGGAGCCCGTTGTGTTGGCTGAAGAAGTTGCTCGGATTCGTCGAGGGCGGGACGGCGCTGGCGTCCCATGCCTCGAGCCGGGCGCGGAGCCCTCGTAGCTCCGCTTCGTCCGTCGGCACCCAGGGCCGCAGGCGGACGAGGGTCTCGGACTCGAGGCGACGGGCGATAGAGATCTCACCGGCCGCGTCGAGGTGCTCGAACGCGGCGCGCAGCCGGCCGCGGCAGAGCTCGAGCCAGGCGAGGACCTCGTGCCCGATGGCGCGCGCCTCGTCGGAGCGCCGCGGCTCGGTCAGGACCTCGGCGACCCGGATGGCGGCCGCCGGGTCGACCTGTGTCATCTCCAGGCTCCATGCGGCGGTCAGCACGACGTGGTCCTCGACACGGCGGAGCTCCTCGATGAGGGAAGCGAGCTCGGCTTCGTCCTCGAGCACGACGGCGCGCAGCACCTCCAGCTCGAGGGCGCGCTCGCCCTCGGGGTTCATCTCCAGGATGCGGCGGACGATCCGATCGACCTCTTCGGGCCGGTTCTCGACCGCCGCGACCCGGGCGAGGTGCCACCAACCGCCGACGAAGCTCGGCTCGAGGTGGATGACTCGCTCGAAGGCTTCGCGGGACGCGGTCAGCGAGCGCCCGGTCATGAAACCGTAGTGCGACAGGATTTCACCCATCTGGATCCAGGCCTCGACGTCCTCCGGATGGCGACCGAGGATCGAGCGGTAGATCTGCTCGGCCCGCTCCGGGTCGCCGGCGCGGTTCGCCAGACGGGCCTCGAGGAGGTCGCGGTCGTGGGCCGACAGGCGGTCGGCGTGCTCGAGCGCCTTGGCGACCGCCGGTCCGACGAGCATGTTCTGGGTCGACCACTCGGCGGCGACGCTCAGGCGATACCAGGCGAGAGCGAACTCGGGGTCGAGGGCGACCGTCTTCTGATAGCTCTCGAGAGCCTTGGTGAACTCGCCGCGTCTGAGCTCGCTCTCGGCCTTGAGATAGCTCCTGAGTGCCGGTAGCGACTCGGTGGTCATGGCGGCGGTCGAGAAGACGCGGACGCTCGGCGCCTGGATCTGCTCGGCCAAGAGCTCGGCAGCGAGCTCGTCGACCAGTTGGAAGACGTCTTCCGCCGGACCCTCGACGGTGTGGGTCGTCGCTGGTCGCCTGGCGCCCGGCTGATAGAGCGAGGCCGAGATGTGGAGCCGCCCACCGGCTTCGAGGATCTCTCCGGTGACGAAGTAGGTGGCGGAGAACGACTCCGCGATGCGCTCGAAAGCCTCGAGACCTCCGGAGCGGGCGGCGTCGCGCTCGACCCGGCTGAGGACGGCGTGCGGGTCGCTCGCCCGGATGTCGCCGGCGCCGTCGAGCTTGGTCGACAGCAGATCGACCAGCCCGTCGCCGAGATAGGCGTAATCGGGGTTGCCGCGGAAGGTGAACGGGAAGACGGTCACGACGTCGGCGGCCTCGGCGGCCGGAGTCGCGGGCGGGACGGCCGCCGGAGGACTCTCCTCCTGGCGACGCCAGACGAGGAGCAGGACCGCGGCAACGGCGACCGCCGCCACCAAAGTGACCGCCCACGGGATACGCCGTTTCACGGCGGGCTCCGCGCGGTGCGGTGCGGTGCGGGTCGGATGCTCGCTCGGCGAGACCTCGATCGCCTCGGTGGGCGTGTCGCCCAGCAGCGGTCGCAGTCGGCGCAGGAAGGCTCGGGCGCTTTCGATCCGCTCCTCGGGATCCTTGACGAGAGCGCGGGTGACGACCTCTCGCAGCGGGGGCGGCACGTCGGGCCGCTGCTCGGCGAGGGAGTCGGGCTCTTCGTGGAGGATCGAGTAGATGATCGCCGATTCGTTGGCGCCGCGGAACGGCGGGCGCCCGGCGAGCATCTCGTAGGCCACTACGCCGAGCGACCAGAGATCGGTGCGCCCGTCGACGTCGTCGCCCTGGACCTGCTCGGGCGACATATAGGCCGGTGTCCCGACGGTGGTGCCGGAGCGCGTGCGCTGCGCCCCTTCGGCGAGCTTGGCGAGGCCGAAGTCGAGGATCTTCGCCTCGCCGTGCTCGGTGATGATGACGTTCGCCGGCTTGATGTCGCGGTGGAAGACACCCGCCGCATGGGCGCGCTCGAGCCCGCGGGCGACCTGCGCGAGGATGTCGATCGCCTCGCCGAGCGGGATCGGCCCCGCGGCGATCCGCTGCTTGAGCGTCCGGCCGCGATAGTAGGCCATGGCCAGGAAGAGCCGGCCGTCGTCGGTCTCACCCGCCTCGTAGATGGTGCAGATGTTGGCGTGATCGAGCGCCGAGGCGGTGCGCGCCTCGTGCTGGAAGCGCTCCTTGGCCGCCTCGTCCTCGGCCAGCTCGGGCGGCAGCAGCTTGATCGCCACCGGGCGGCCGAGCTCGAGATCTTCGGCTTTGTAGACCACCCCCATGCCGCCGGCACCGATGCGCTCGAGGATGCGGTAGTGGGAGATGGTCTGGCCGATCACCAAGACCTCCTGCGCGTCACCGGTCGGGCGACGCGGAGGTCGATTCTAGCGCTGTCGCCGGGGCGGTGCGCTCACCGGCGATGTCGGACGGCGTCGGCGACCAGGAGGGCCTACCGCCTGCTGGCTCTCGCTAGGTCCCTGCAGCCGGAGGTCGCGCGGACCTGCCCAGGCCCTTGCTCCCGCGCGACAGCCTCGCGAGCGACAGGGGGGTCGCGGCTATACTCGACTCATGTTCATCGCCATGAATCGCTTCC
>JAWVZD010000452.1:0-2918 GCA_033722395.1 Thermoanaerobaculia bacterium
CATGGGCGAGGTCTACGAGGCGCGCGACCCCGAGCTCGACCGGATCGTCGCCATCAAGGTCCTACCGAGCGATCTCGCCGACGATCCCGAGCGGGTGCAGCGCTTCGAAAGGGAGGCGCGCGCCGTCGGCCGCTTGAACCATCCGAACCTCCTCGCCGTTTACGACGTCGGCCGCCACGCGGGAACGCCGTACCTGGTATGCGAGCTCCTCGAGGGCGAGACGCTGGCCGAGCGCCTCCGCCAGGGACCGCTGGCCTACCGGCAAGCGATCGACTACGCAATCCAGGCCGCGGCCGGTCTGGCGGCGGCGCACCATGCCGGGGTGGTCCACCGCGACCTCAAGCCCGCCAATCTCTTCGTCACCAGCGACGGTCGGGTGAAGATTCTCGACTTCGGTTTGGCCAAGCTCGTCGAGCCGAGCGAAGGCCAGCCGGACGACTCGCCGACGCTGACGGCGGCCACCGGCCAAGGAGCGATCCTCGGCACGGTGGGCTACATGTCGCCGGAGCAGGCGGAAGGGCGAGCGGTCGATCACCGTACCGATCAGTTCGCTCTGGGCGCCGTGCTCTACGAGATGCTCACCGGGCAGCGACCGTTCACCGGCGACACCAGCCTCGAGGTCCTCACCGCCATCCTGCGCGACGAACCGAAGCCGCTCGCCTCAAGCGTTCCGGGCACTCCGGCGCCCCTGCGCTGGATCGTCGAGCGCTGTCTGAGCAAGGATCCGGCACAGCGCTACGAGTCGACACGAGATCTCGAGCGCGAGCTGGCGACCGTCGGCGAACGGTCGTCCGAGCTATCGAGCGACATCGAAGCGCCGAACACTCCACCCGCGGGTCGGCTGCACCCATCACGGCTGGTTCTCGCGCTGCTGCTCGCCGTCGCCGGCCTGATCGCGGCGTTCTCGATCGGCCGTAGAACCGTCGAGCCACCCGAGCTGTCGTTCGAGCAGATCACCTTCCGCCGTGGAACGGTAGGCGCTGCCCGTTTCGATCCGGACGGCGAGTCCGTGGTCTACAGCGCCGCCTGGGAGGGCGAGCCCGAGCGCCTCTATCTGAAGCGATCCGGCAGCCTCGACCCGCTACCCGTCGGCCCGGCCGGCAGCCGACTACTGAGCGTCTCCGACGATGGGGAGCTCCTCTTCCTCACCGAGCGGCGGGCTCTCGGGCCGTTCCTGGAAGCAGGAACGCTGGCACGGATGTCCGTCGCCGGCGCTCCGCGCCGAGTCGACGACGACGTCTCCGACGCGGTCTGGACCTCCGACGGTCGGCTGCTCGCCCTGGTCCGCGAGCGCTCCGGCGAGGCGGTGCTCGAGTACCCGCCGGGAGAGGTCAGGCACTCGACCCCGGGCATGTTCTGGCATCTCGACGCCTCGCCCGACGGTGAGCGAATCGCTTTCGTCGACGTCTCGGCGCGCGGTCACAATCAGGGTGTGATCACCGTGCTCGAGCGCCACGGCGAACGCACCGTGCTCACCCGCAGCGGCTGGGAGCAGGGCCTCGCTTGGTCGCCACGCGGTGACGAGATCTGGTTCGCTCGCGGGACCACCCTCGTCGCCGTCGACATGGACGGCCGGGAGAGGGAGCTGGCGCACCTGCCGCAGCGAATCGATCTCTACGACGTATCTCCCGACGGCCGTCTGTTGCTGGCCGTCGAGCGGCGCCGCTGGGAGGCCGCCGGCCAGGCCCCGGACAGCGACTCCGAGCAGGATCTGAGCTGGCTCGGCTGGACCCTGCCGTTCGACCTTTCCAGTGGCGACGCGACGATCCTGTTCAACGAGTGCGGCACCGGCACCTGCAAGGCCTGCCTAGGAAGCTTCGCAGAGGAACCGCCGATCGTGTTGGGACCGGGTTTCGGTCTCGCCCTGTCGCCCGATGGCGAATGGGTGATCTCGGCTCCTCCGGGGACCCCTCCGGTGCTGGAGCTGATCGCCACGAGAAGCGACCAGCGTCGCAGCCTGGCCGTCGACGGCCTGGAGAGGATAGACACCGCTCGGTGGTCGCCCGACGGCGAGGCGATTCTCCTCAACACCAACGCCCCCGGCGAGCGCAATCGCATCTACCGTCTCGATCTCCAGGGTGGCGCGCCGCAACCACTGACCCCCGCTGGCGTACGGTGGGGGTTCTTCGCCGTCTCGCCGGACGGTGGGCGCCTGGCCGTAGGCCGGGCCGAGGGAGGTATCGCGATCTACGACATCGCGAGCGGCGAGGAGACGGCTCGCCTGTCGAACGCCGAGGGCCCGATCCGATTCTCGCTCGACGGCCGAGCCCTGTTCACCGCCCCCTTGGTCGCCTTCCCGAGCCAGATCCACCGCACCGACATCGACACCGGCGCGAAGGAGCTCGTCGCCTCGCTACGGCCGACCGATCCGGCTGGGGTGGTCAAGATCAGCCCCGTCACCATCACGCCGACGGGTCATGCCTATGCTTATGGCTACGTACGCGCGCTCTCCGAGCTGCTCGTGGTCGAAGGCGTCGAATGAGAGCGACGACCTTCGACTGCGCTAGCATGACCTGGCCATGTGCCGCCAGCTCGCCGCCGACACGCGACGCCTGCGTGCGATCAAGTCGAAGGGGTTCCCCTGGTACGTCGTCGAGTCGCTGCTCTTCGAGACCGGCTATCAGGCCGTGCTGCTGCATCGGATCGCCAGCTTCTGGAAGCGGCACCGCATTCCCGTGCTCGGGCCCGCGACGGCACGGCTGAATCACTTTTTGACCGGCGTCGACATCGCCCCGGGGGCGGAGATCGGGCCGGGTCTCATGATCAGTCACGGCACCGGCATCGTGGTCGGCAACGCCACTCGCATCGGCGCCAACGCCCTGTTGATGCACGGCGCCACGCTGGGGGCACCGACCACCGCTCGGATCGGCGAGATGCCGACGGTGGGTGACAATGCGGTGATCGGCGCCGGCGCCAAG
>JAWVZD010000453.1:0-2910 GCA_033722395.1 Thermoanaerobaculia bacterium
GCTGTTGGCCGAACGAGTCGATCGGCTCTACGAGTCGTAAGCCTCTGAGCCTTCCGCAGCAGCCGCCATTCGTGCTGGCCCCTTGAATACCTCTTCATGGTGCCATCGGAGGTTGGGTTCGCTCGGACCGTCCAAACCCGCTTGCGGCCTTGTCGCTGATCGTCCGTGGAGATCCAGGATCAGCCGCTTCGTCGTAGACCCGCCTCGGAACAATCGAGTCACCATCATCCGACCGTCGACGTCCAGTGAAATCGCACCACCGTCGAAGGCGCGGTGGTGAAGCGCGCACAGCGCGAGTGCATTCGAAAGATCGTCGGCCCCGCCGTAGGCCCACCACCGCACATGTGCCGCCTCGACGCCAAGGCTCGTGGTCTCGAGCTGCCCGTCGTATCCACACATCGCGCAGCGGTATTCGTAAGCGCGGAGCACTTCGAGGCGGAAGTTGGGATCTCGCTTCTTGCCCGCGGCCAGCCCGGACTCGATCACCAACCCGACGGCCGTCTGTAGGTCCTCGTGGAGGGTTGGTGCGAAGTGCTCGTCAAGCACAGTGCGGGCCGCGACCGAGATGAGGCTGGAGTCTTCCCTCAACAAGTCGTCGATCTCCCGGGGGAAGCCTCCCTCGACACCACTCCGCAAGACCGACTTAGACGGGCTGCCTTCCAGGTCCGCCACATCGTCCATGCCCTCGAGAGTCCAGAGCCCGTCCGAGCGGAGATGCCAGAAGGGGTATTCAGGATGATGGCTCTTGCGCGGAGGTCCGAAGTCGACGAGCAAACGCTCCAGACGCTCCTCTACCTCGGTAAAGGGGACCAACCGGTCCTCACCTCGCTGAACTCGCGCGAGGGCCAGCAGTAGGAGAAGTGGTTTGTGTGGCGCCCTCTGTCCGCCGGACTTCCATCGTCTGATCGCCGCGAGACGATCCAGGAACTCAGTCCGCTTCATTCGAGATGATCCGGATCGAAGTCAGCTCTGCCTCGCACGAGCGGGACGGGATAACGGCGCTCGCCCTCCTCGACTTTCGTGCCCATCGCATCGATCAGGTCGATGTCGAGGACGTCAGCGAGACGAAGCAGATAGATACCGACATCTGCCAGCTCGTCCCGCACGGCCGCCACACGGTCTGCGTCTCGGTCGACGGCCTGAGCTTCCTCGGGCGTGAGCCATTGGAAGATCTCCAGCAGTTCGGCAGCTTCAACCGAGAGAGCCATCGCGAGGTTCTTCGGGGTGTGGAACTGCTCCCAGTCTCTCGCTCGGGCGAACTCGCGGAGACGGGCCTGGAGGTCCTCGATCGGGTTAGTCGCCATAGTCCTCCGCCTCCTCAGCTGCGAGTGCCGTCGGTCCGAAGGCGAACTGATCCATCCGGCTCTCGACGAAGTCACGGGTCTTCTCGTCCATGAACCAGACGTAGCAACCCTTGAGGCCGCGGCTCAACAGGACTCGGTAGGTGTTCTTCACCAAGGCGGTGAAGGTCTCTTCGTCCGTGCCCTTCTTCAATCCGGTGTCGTGAGAGAACTCGGGTCGTCCGATCCAGCCCTTCCGGGGCCGGTAGACCAGATCGCTGCCGAAGATCACTCCGACATAGTCGAACTCGAAGCCTTGGGCGGTGTAGATGCAGCCGACTTGATCGATGCCGCCGTCTTCGGTGGCCCAGAAGTGCGACTTCGGGACTCCGTCGGCGAGCCGGCCGGCATTCGGCCGCGCGTTCCACGGTCGCGACCACCCATCGATCTGAACGTCGTGTTCGAGGGTCCCGTCATCTCGCGGGTCAGACCAAGGCCAGCAGTATCCAGCGACAAGACGGGCCGAATCCCCCTCCTCGGCGCGGGAGCGGACAAGCGCGTCGAGCTCTTCCGGCGAGTCGACGATGTCGAAGTCGAAGTTCTCGTCACCCGACCAGATCGGCGTTGCCGTCCTCTGGATGCCCAGTGTGGTCTCGACCCACTGCACGAACGCGTCGGAACCGCCGCATCGGAACTGGACGTCGAGCTCGAACTCGTGCACCTCGGCGCCCCGCTCCTCGGCGATCCGCTCGATGTCATCGCTGTTGCCGATCTCGTTGCGCTTCACCGCTTGTTTGTCGTCGATGAAGAAGACGCTGACCTTGGCGACCGAGAGCAGCTCGTCGATCTGGGGGCGGTCGGGATCGTCTGCCTTCTTTTTGGTCCAGCGACTCCAGGAGTGTTCGCGGATGCGATGAGCCTCGTCGCAGATCAGGACATCGAGGGTGTCTTCCTCGGCGTTGAGGTAGCTGTTGAAGTACTTGAAGAGGCTGCTCGCCCTGTTGCCGACGATCTTCCGAACGGTCTGAGTGAAGGCAGAGGATCCGGTCGCATGGTGGACGGTGTAGCCAGCTTCCGCCAGTTCTGCGACGAGGTTGAGTGCGATGACGGACTTACCGGTGCCGGGGCCTCCACGGATGATGAAGGCAGCCTTGGTCCCGAGGTCATGCGCTTCGGCGACCTTGGCGAGGATCGACTTGAAGACGACCTGCTGCTCGTCGAGCAGCACGTAAGCAGGCTCGCCTTTGATCATCTGCGCCGTGTGCTGCATGAGCTTCTTGTGTGGCCGGTACCGCCCCTCCCGTACGTCCCGGAGGACGCCCAGCCCGTTGCCGCCTCCGAGGCGATCATCCAAGTACGCCACGAGGTCGTTCACGCGATCTCCGGCGAACAGGGGGTAGACGCCGAGCAGGTTGGCGTGGCGGGGCGACACCAACTCGGACTGGTCGTCGAAGATGAAGTCGTGGAGGAACGAGCAGGCCGCCAGCTTCACGCGGCCATCGTGGAACGTCTCGTGGGTATCGGCGAGATACTGGCGGTACTGCCCAACCTGGGCCGATGGGTGCAGGGTCTCCTTGAGCTTGCCGCCGTAGCGGACCGTCACGAGATCGTCGACCTTGGAGGGCTGCAC
>JAWVZD010000454.1:0-2897 GCA_033722395.1 Thermoanaerobaculia bacterium
GGAAGCACCCGGCAACTGGATCGAAGGCCACGACGGCTTCCGGGTGCGCTACATGAACCGGGAGGTCGAGCTGCCACTCGCCAAGCCGGTGGTCCACGTCTGCTTTTACGAAGCCGAGGCCTACGCCCGCTTCGTCGGCAAGCGTCTCCCCACCGAGGCCGAATGGGAGAAGGCGGCTCTGTGGGATCCCGAGGTGGGGCAGGCGCGGCTCTATCCGTGGGGAGACGAGGCGTGGGCGCCCCGACGCGCCAATCTCGACCAGCTCGCCTTCGAGCCGGCCGAGGTCGGCAGCTATCCGGAGGGGGCGAGCGCCTACGGCGTGCAGCAGATGGTGGGCGACGTCTGGGAGTGGACGAGCTCCGACTTCCTACCGTACCCGGGCTTCGAGGCCTTTCCCTATCCGGAGTACTCCGAGGTCCACTTCGGGGAGGAGTACAAGGTCCTGCGCGGCGGCTCCTGGGCCACCCGTCCCGCCGTTGCCCGGGGCACCTTCCGCAACTGGGACTACCCCGCCCGCCGCCAGATCTTCGCCGGCTTCCGCTGCGCGGCGGACGTGGAGTCGTCCTGAGTCGTCCACGAGGCGGTCGGTAGCCCTTCCTCGCCGAGCCGCCGGGGTCGTCGCGCCGAGGGCCTCCCCGCGTCCCCCGGTAGCGCATCCACTCTGCAGCGATCCCACGGTGGGCGGGTGCGCCCGGAGCGCGCATCCTCTTCGTCCAGCGAGCGGAGGGCGCACCCGCCTGCCGTCCGGGTCGACCCAGGTGCCTATTTCACCCCGAAGATGTAGACCAACCACCCCTCTTGGTTCTCTTCCTCTTCCGTCTGGCGGAACTCTCCGGTGCCGACGCCGTCGTCGTCGACCGTCTCCCAGTAGACCAGCGACTCGGCGAAGCCGGCCGCCTCCAGGCTGTCGCGCACCTCGGGGATCGACCACAGGCGCCATTCGTAGCTGAAGGCGCGGTCGAGCCGCGAGCCGTCGGCGAGCTCGAAGTGGATGTGGCCGCGGGTCTGATTGGTGATCGGGTTGTACGACTCCTGCTCCCAGATGTAGGTGAAGCCGTCGCAGTCGCGCTCGTCGGTGGTGGGGACGATCGCCTCGGTGCCGCCGTAGAGGTCGCACAGGAAGATGCCGTGCGGCTCGAGGACGTCGTGGGCGAGTCGCAGATACCGGTCGAGCTCGTCGCGGCGCTCGAAGCCGCAGAAACTGAAGTTGGGGGCGTAGAAGACCTCCACCGCCGGCCGGTCGACGTCGCGCACGTCGGCGCGAACGAGATCGACCCGCTCGAGCTCGGCGGCGGTGAAGTTGTGCCGCCGGCCCCACTCGAGCGGCTCCGGATCGAGGTCGACCGCCACCGCCCAGCGCTCCGGGTGGCTCCGCACCCATTCGGCGCACAGCAGGGCGGTGCCGGCGAAGTCCTCTCGCAGCGCGAGCGGAAAGCGGCCGCTGGTCTCCTCGAAGACGCGCTCGATGATCTCGATGTCGGCCTCCGGGTTCTGCACCGCGCGCTGGTAGAGATCGAACCGATCCGCCTCGGCCGCCATGCCGCTCGGCGACGACCGGCGCTGTTCGGCGCTCATCGACCGCCTCCGGATGCCGCCAGCGACTGGTACTTGTGCATGAAGCGTCGATCGATCCAGTCCTTGAGCCACCAAGCCCAGCGGCTCCAGGAGACCAGCATCTTCCAGCGCAGCAGCGCCTTTCCGTCGGCCGTGTTCAAGAGCGACAGGAAGCTCTCCTGCGGCTCGTAGGCGGGACCCACTTCGCCGGTCAGCGCGGCCCGGAGCCCCTCGGCCAGCAGCGGCCCCTGCCGCACCGCGTAGACGCCGGCCTTGGGTGTCTCGGGGTAGTCGACCATGGTGCCGCAGTCGCCGACCGCCCAGATGCGGGGGTCGTCGATCGAGCGCATGCGGTCGTCGACCAGCAGGAAGCCGCGCTCGTCGGTCGAGAGCCCCGAGCGCCGCATCACCGGCCAGGCGACCGCTCCGGTGAGCCAGACGGCGAGCTCGGCCGGTAGCTCCGTTCCGTCCTCGAGGCGTGCCGTTTCGCCGTCGACCGCTTCGACCCGCTGCCCGCGCATCACCTCGAGATCCCGCTCGGCGAGCACTTTCTCCGCCTTGTGGCGGAAGCGGTCGTCATAGCCCGAGAGGATGGTCTCCGACGCCTCGACCAACATCACCCGGCGCTGGCGGCCGGCGTCGGCCAACACCCGATCGGCCGCCAGAGCGACCTCGACGCCGGCGGCGCCGGCGCCGACGATCACCACCGTGCGAGGCCCGTCGTCCTGCCGCGCGGCGAGGCTCTCGAGCTGGTGCCGCAGACGGGCCGCCTCGGACATCGGCTTGACGCCGATCGCTCCCGAGGTCTCGGGCCGGTCGCTGCCGCCGGAGCGCGAGCCGATGTTGAACGACACCAGGTCGTAACCGAGCCGGCGGCCTTCCTCGATCTCGACCCGGCGCGCCTTCGGGTCGATGTCGATCGCCTTGCCTTCGACGAACTCGATCCGGGCGGCCTCGGCGAGGGCCACCAGATCGAAGGCGATCTCCTCCTCGCTGTAGGTACCGGCCAGATAGCCGGGCACCATGCCCGAGTAGTGATGCTGCGGACCCGCCGAGACCAGCGTGACGTCCGCCTCGAACGGCTCGAGGATCTGCTGCCGCAGCACCTCCATGTGAGCATGCCCGGCGCCGACGAGGAGCAGACGGGGACGGTTGATCGACATGTAAGAGATGCAATCTGCGCTTTGGAGATGGGAGAGCGTCAGGAGGATCCTATAGCAACGGACAGGCTCGAACCGTGGCGAGCGCGTCTTCCTGGGGGATGGTGGGTAGCGGTGATTGTGGCGTCTGGAGGTCGATGCGGGGCCTTGCCGGAAGGGCGCGTGCGGAGGCGGTGCGAGGCA
>JAWVZD010000455.1:0-2890 GCA_033722395.1 Thermoanaerobaculia bacterium
CGAAACTCCGCCCCAGTCTCGGGTATCTCGAGATCTTCCAGCTCGTCCTGGATCGAACGGTAGGTTTCGAACGTGCCGCCGGAGAAGTGCGACAGGAGCAGTGCCGAGAAGTCCGGGATGCCCGCGGTGTGGTTCAGGAGCTGCCGAATCGACGTCTTGCGCCAGCTATCCGGACAAGGTGCGAGCCACTCGCAGATCGAGTCGGACAGGGCCAGTCGCTCCTGGTCCACGGCACGGAGCACGGCCGCCGCGGTGAACGGTTTGGTGAGCGAGTGCAGTCGGAAGCGCCTCGATGTCTGGTTGGGAACCCCGAGTTCCGCGTTGGCGAGGCCGTACGCACGTTCGAACAGCAACCGCCCATCCCTCTCCACGCGAACCACGCCGGAAAAGGACCCGGAATCGGCGTAGGGGTCGACGACCGCGCCGATGGCGCGAGCCCGGCCCTCCTGTGTCGACCCCGGGCTCGCGAGACAGGCTCCGAGGGCGAGGGCGACGAGGAGAGATCTCGCCCGACTCGTCGTGGATCGTCGGTCGGGGAGAAACGAGGAGAAGGTGTAGGGGTCGCTGGGCGGCTGGTGCTGCAAGGAAACCTCCTTCGTCGGAGTCGAACTCTGGAGTGCGCGGAAGTCGGACTTCATTCTCGGGCCGCCAGGACGGCCCGCCAGTCGACGATCAGGTTGGCTCTCACGGCGCCGATCGAGCTCTCTCCCGGTGGGATGACCAGGAACTCCTCGCCGTTCGGCAGTGGCGCCAGAGGCCAGAGGTCTCTGCTGCCCTGCATCGCCACGTCGAAGAGGACCTCCGGGTCCCCGAGGCGCGGGGATCCGTCCTCGAACGTGACCTCGACCGCGCGGATCGTCCCCACGGGGTCGAGAAAGTAGATCTCACCCCCGTCGGCTCGCCAGGTCGGGAGCAGGCCAGCGCCGATGGAGACTCGGAATCGCCGGGCGGGCTCGGGGAAGGCGGTGAGGAAGACCTGCGACCCTCCCTTCCCGCGGGTCTCGTAGGCGATCCATCGGCCGTCGGGTGAAAGGGCCCCATGGTAGGGACTGTCGTCTCGGAGCAGAGGGCGCGCCTCTCCGGACTCGACAGCCACCGTCCAGATCTCCGACGGCTCGCCGCCCCCGAAGCGGGTGACGACGAGGGTCGCTCCGTCGGGAGTGATCGCCGTGGGCCAGACGTCGCGGTCCGGCTCCTCGTAGACGAGCTCGGCCGGGTCGAGAGAGCCGACGTCGAGCTGGTAGACGGCGATCCGGAGTCTCTGGTTGGAGCCGAAGAAGAGGGTGTCGCCGTCGGGTGCCCACACCGGGTAGTCCTGATCCCCGGCGGCCCGGGTCAGTCGGGTTCGGTCGCCGCGGACGAGGTCCTGAAGCCAGAGGGCGATGCCGTATCCCGGAGTGTTCGTGGCGATGGCTAGACGGCGGCCGTCGGGTGAGACGTCGAGTTGCCACAACGACGCCGGCTCCCCGATCGTCTCGAGGACCGAGCCGGTCCGGTCGTAGCGTTGCACACTCTGCCGGTCGATCGAGCTCAGATCGCCGGCGTGGTAGGTGAGAAGGCCCCGGTCGCTCACCGAGAACGCCGCGAAGGAGGCAGCGGTTTCGACCGCGACGTCGCCGGCCAGGGGAACCTGGGAGCCCTCGAGGGCGGCTTCCGCCGGATCGAAGGGCCGACCGAAGAGGACTCCTTCGCGGACCCAGAAGAGGTGCGCTCCGGCGGTCTCGGCTTGGCTGGTGCTGGTGAGAACGAACCGGTCGTCACCCCCGTCGAGCGACCCGAGCATGACGTCGCTCGGCCGGTCCGGGCTGGCGCTCCGGGCGAGATAGAGGAAGCGGCGGCCATCGTTCAGGAATCGTGGATGCCGATGCGAGTTGTGCCGCTCTGGGTCGAGGGTGGTCGCGGGCCGGGGCTCGCCACCGTCGGCAGAGACCGCGTAGAGCCGGTCGGAGTAGATCGGCGCGTAGACGATCGTGCCGTCGGCCCCCCAACTTCCTCCCTTTCCGTCGGGTGTCGAGGTGAGGGTGATCGTCGGACCGCCCTCGGCCGCGATCTTCTTGAGCGTTTCGTCGACCTGAGTGAAGAACGCGATCCACTCTCCATCGGGCGACCAGAAAGGATACTGGGCGCCCTCCGTTCCCTCCAGGCGTCGCGTTTCTCCCGTCTCTAGATCCTGGACGTATAGACGGACCACCCGCTTCTCGTCCGCGCCGCCGAAGACGACCTCGGTGCCGTCGGGAGAGAGGGTCATCGGCGCTGGGCCAGCCGGATCGAGGGAGACCGTGACGCCCAGGGGAGGATGAAGCCCGGCGCGGAGGGTGGAGATCGCCTCAGGAACCTGGGTTTCCACCGGGCGTGACCACCAGCTGCCGACCAAAATCCCGAGGCCCAGGCTGACGGCCGCCGCGAGTACCACGGGGGCGAGGCGAGCGCCCGCGCGCAGAGGCGACTCGGCGTCGGCGGCCGCGCCGTCCAGCTCCCACGACGTGTTTCCCTCGAGGTCTTCGAGCTCGATCCTCGCATCCGCGATGTCGTGGAGGCGGCGGTCCGGATCCCGCTCCAAACACCGGCGGAGAAGACGGCGAGCAGCGGGCGGGCAGCGCGGAGGTAGATCGCCCGTATCGATCTCGTCCCGCAGGATCCCGGCCAAGGTATCGGAGACGGTGCGCCCTCGAAAGAGCGTCTCGCCCGTGAGCATCTCCCAGAGCACGACACCGAAGGACCAGATGTCGGCTCGGCGGTCCGCCTCTTCGCCGCGGGCCTGCTCCGGACTCATGTAGGCGGCCGTACCGAGGATCACACCGGCCTCGGTGTCGGCCACCGTGACGGTGGGCGATCGGGTCAGGCCATCTTCATCCTCGGCCTCTTCGACCGTCTCCGACGGCTTCGCCAG
>JAWVZD010000456.1:0-2879 GCA_033722395.1 Thermoanaerobaculia bacterium
CGCTCTCGCCTTCGAGCCCGCCACGGTCAGGATCGAGCGCGGCCAGACCGTGCTGTGGACGAACCCGTCCGAGGTCAAGCACACGGTCACCGCGAATCCGGCCATCGTCATCGAGCCCGAGAGCGTCACTCTGCCCTCTGGCGCCGCACCCTTCGACAGTGGTCCGATCGCGCCGGGCGAGTTCTTCGCCTACACCTTCACCGTGGTCGGCACCTACGACTACGTCTGCATCCCGCACGAGCTCGAAGGGATGGTCGGGACGGTCGTCGTGGCGGAGAGCTCCGCGGCCGCCGCAGCGGAGACGGACCTGGGCGCGACGGCGCAGAGAGGCGAGCCGACCGGAGAGAGCGTCGTATCTGACAGAGGAGGAAGGCGCAGCCGATTCGTCTTCGGCGGGCACCAGCCGCCTCGTCATCCCGAGGTGCGCCGTGCCGAGGGATTCCTCGCCTGGATCTACTGGTTCGGCAACTTCCATCCACCGCTGGTCAGCCTGCCGATCGGCCTGCTCCTCGGCGCCGCTCTGGCCGAGCTGCTCTACTGGAAGACACGTCGCTCGCTCTTCCTCTCCGCCGCCCGCTTCTGTGTGGCAGCGGGGGCTCTCGGGGCGCTTGCGGCCGGGGGGCTGGGCTGGCTGCTGGCCGGCTTCCGGATCGCCGACGGTGCCTGGCTCCTCACCACCCACCGGTGGCTCGGTACCACCGCGGTCGTCCTGTCGCTCGTCCTCTTCGGCACCAGTGAACGCGCCTATCGCTCGGGCGACCGACGCTTCCTGCGCGCCCTCCTGTTCGCGACCGCGCTCGTGGTGCTGACCACCGGCTTTTTCGGCGGCTCGATGATCTACGGCATCGACCAGTACGCTCTGCCCTGACGGGCCACGGCTCGGGCGCGCCGGTCGCGATCCCCGAATAGTTTCGCAGTTCTCGCATCGACGATAAGGTAGGGCCCTCGGCGGGACCTCGCCGATCCACCCTGCCCCTTCGCGCTCGATGAGACTGCAAGACGACTCCGATCTCAGACTCTCCGCCACCGATCTGGCCCACCACCTCGCCTGCCACCACCTCACCCGGCTCGAGGTGCTCCACGCTCACGGCGAGCTCGAGCCCGACACCTGGTCGAGCCCGGTGGTCGAGGCGATCGCCGAGCGCGGCGACGAGCACGAGCGGCGCTACCTCGAGCACCTGCGGGAGGACGGCGTCAGGATCCTCGACCTGGCCGGCGCCGGCGACCACGCGCGGCGTGCCGAAGCGACCAAGCTCGCCATGGAGATCGGCACCGAGGCGATCGTTCAGGCGGTCTTGACGGACGGCAAGTGGCTGGGCATCGCCGACGTCCTGCGCCGCGTCGAACGGCCGAGCTATCTGGGCGGCTGGTCGTACGAGGTCCACGATACGAAGCTGGCGCGCGAGACGGCCGGGGGCACGATTCTGCAGCTCTGCCTCTACTCGGAGCTCGTCGAGGAGATCCAGGGGAAGCGTCCGGAGTGGATGCACGTCGTGCCCCCCGGCAGGCGGTCGGGACGGGAGTTCGAGCCGGTCTCCTACCGGCTGGCCGACTACTTCGCGTACTACCGGCACGTCAAGGAGCGGTTGCTCGACTTCGTCGGCGGCGGTGCGCCCGAGGAGACTCCGACGACCTATCCCGAGCCGGTGCCCCACTGCCAGATCTGTCGCTGGTGGAAGCGCTGCGACCGCCAGTGGCGCCAGGACGACCACCTGTCGCTGGTGGCGGGGATCTCGAAGCTGCAGATCGAGGAGCTCCGCGAGCGCGACGTCGAGCGCCTCGAGCAACTGGCGAAGGTCGAGCTGCCGCTGAGCTGGAAGCCAGGGCGGGGCTCGGCCGAGACCTACGAGCGAGTGCGCGAGCAGGCCCGGCTGCAGGTCGAGACCCGCGAACACCAGGAGCTGGTCTACGAGCTCCTGCCGCTCGATCCGACGGCCGAAGAGGACGGCGGCGAGGAGGAAGACGAGGCCGCTCCGCGGCCGGAGCCGCGCGGCCTCGCCCGCCTGCCGGAGCCCTCGCCGCTCGACGTCTTCTTCGACATCGAGGGCGATCACTTCGCCGCCGAGGGCGGCCGCGAGTATCTCTTCGGCTGGGCCTATCGCGACGCCGACGGCGAGGTCGCCTACGACCGGCTCTGGGCGCTCGAATCCGCCGACGGTGGAAGCGACGGCGGCAGCGCCGAGCGCGAGATGTTCGAGCGTTTCATCGGCGAGATGATGCGCCGCCGCGAGGAGGACCCGAGCTTCCACATCTACCACTTCGCTCCCTACGAGCCGGCGGCCTTGAAGCGCCTCATGGGCCGCTACGCCACCTGCGCCGAGGAGCTCGACGAGCTGCTGCGGGCCGAGCGCTTCGTCGACCTCTACTCGGTCGTCCGGCAGGCGATCGTCGCCGGCGTCGAGTCGTACTCGATCAAGCATCTGGAGCCGCTCTACGGCTTCCAGCGCGAGGAGAATCTCCTCCGCGTCACCGAGAACCTGGTGCGGGTCGAGCGCGCCCTCGAGATGGGCCACGTCGAGGACCTGCCCCCCGGCGTGCTCGAGATCGTCGAGCGCTACAACCGCGACGACTGCGTCTCGACGCTCCGTCTCAGGGACTGGCTGGAGGCGCGCCGTAGCGAGCTGGTCGAGGACGGCGAGTCGATCCCGCGACCCGAGCCCAAGGACGGTGAGGGACCGGAAGAGCTCACCGAACGTCAGGCGGAGATCCGCCGCCTGCGCGACGAGCTCCTCGCCGAGGTACCGGTGGCCTCTTCGGAGTGGACCGAGGAGCACGAGTCGTGGAGAGAGGAGGAGAAGGCGACCTGGCGCCTCGCGCACATGCTCGAGTTCCACCAACGCGAGAACAAGGCGAGCTGGTGGGAGTACTACCGACTGGCC
>JAWVZD010000457.1:0-2873 GCA_033722395.1 Thermoanaerobaculia bacterium
AATCGCGCCAACCGCCACTCGAGGTCGGGCTCGGGAAGGGCGGCCTCGAGCTGGGCATCGATCCAAGTCTCGAGCCCCATCCCGACCAATCGGTCGACGTCGCCCGGTCGCGGACCGTAAGCCAATCGGTCGAGCAGGTGCGCTGCGGCCTGGCGCTCGGTGATTCCCGCTTGGCGCCACGGCAGCGTACGGTCGGCTTCCATCGTCGACGCCGGCGCCACCAGCGCCGCGGCGGCGAGCAGGGTCGCCGCGACCCGGAGGATCCCGGTGCTTCGAGGCGAGAGATGACTCGAGAGTGTTGCCGAACCGCTCACGGAGGAGGAACACCTGGCGGCCGGTTTTCCTGCGGGAGAAGCTCCGAGGCGGTGCGGCCGGAGACGGGCGCCGGCGGTCACGGCCTCGTCTCGCGAACCGACCCGAGGTGGGAACCTACCGACTCAACGAGCCGGGCGCGGCAGCGCTCACGTGGGCCCCGAACAGCTCGTCGGCTCGGAGCGACCGCCTCCCGCCGACGAGCGACCGGCGAAGGTCGACAGCTTCCGATCGAGCCGCTCCGAGCCGCACGCCGGACAGCTCAGGCCGTCCGCTCCCTCCCCGAGGCGCTGCAGGACCTCGCTGACTTGCGAGCATTCCTCACAGCGGTATTCGTACAGCGGCATCCGTCCACTCCTGGTCCGATTCTACCTACCGCCCCCGGCCAGCGACCGGAGGATCTCACCGGAACGCCCTCGTCCGGGGCCGAGCGGTAGCCGGAAGCGAGCCGCCGCCCCTACCAGCGCAGCCCGACGTTCACCAGCACCGACTCGATCGAAAAGTCGATGTCCTTGTTGAACTTCTCCCGTCGCTCGAGGACCTCTTCGACGGCGCGATCCTGGGCCTCGGACAGGGCGTCGATCTCGACGCGGCGGAACTCGATGCCGGCGACGAAATGCGAGCGGTTGCCCATCGGCAACTCGAAGAAGAGCTCGGTGTCGAAGGCCTTGTAGTCGAGGTCGATGTCCTTCTCGTTGCGCGAGCTCACCCCGAAGTCGCTGGTCGAGCCGGCGAACTCGAAGAGGGTGTAGTTCGACTGCCAGGTGAGGCGGGCGCGCTCGCCGAGCCGCCACGTGACCTCACCGCCCAGGCCGATCTCCGGCGCCACCGCCGCGGCCTCGCCCTCGCTCCGGCCGCCGACGACGTACTCGCGCGGCGGGAACTCGTAGAGAATCACGCCCTGCGCTGGCCCCGCGTCGACCTCGAACTGCCCCGCCAGGGTGAACAGACCGACCACGAACCAGGGCACGAACTCGGTGTTGCCGCCGGCGTTGACATGCCACGGCGTGATGCCGAACCGGGTGTTGAGCGCCAGGAGATCGATCTCGCCGTCGTAGACCGTCCCCTGCGGGATCTGCTGATACTCGAACTTTTGCCCCTCGAAGAAGACCTCCTCGACGCCGATGAAGAGATCGTCCGGCGCCGCCATGGTGGCCGTGGCGTCGAGGTAGGTACCGTCGATGAAGAGCGTCACCCATTTCCACTGGTACTCGAGCTTCAGGCCCAGCGTCTCGTCGCTCTCGTCGAGACCGAGCTCGGCGAAGGTGTACGACTCGGGCGAGTCGGGGTTCTCGCGCAGCTCGTTGACCGGGCGGAAGGTCTCCTCCACCCCACCCTCGATCGGCGAGCCCTCGCCGACGCTCACCATCAGGCGCATCCGCTTGCCCTTCTCTACCTTGCGCCCGCCCGCCCACGACGGGAGCGCGATCAACACACCCAGAGCTGCGGCGACGGCGATGCGACACCAGGATCGATTCATCTTCGGACCTCCTTCGTGGTCTGGAACCTGCCTCCCGACGACAGACTGATCGCGTCGAGCTTAGCCGACAATGACTCGGATCACAGAGTGGTCTACGGAAGAGCGGCGCCAGCCGTGTCCCCCGGCCCCGCCGAACCTCGATTGACAGCCCCGAAAGCCGGCGGCTACACTCTGCGGCCCGTGGGGCCGTAGCTCAGCTGGGAGAGCGCCTGAATGGCATTCAGGAGGTCGACGGTTCGATCCCGTTCGGCTCCACCAGTCGCTCGCCTCCGTTCGCTCGGGCGGAGCCGAACGCGATCTGGGAGGTCACGCCGGCTCTCGCCGGCGCTCCGGTCGCGATCCCGTTCGGCTCACCGAGGAGATCGACTTCCACGCCGAAGATCGCCGCCTCCGCACGAAGTTCGCCGCTCGCCTCGCTACCTGCCCTCGCCTTGCCCGTTCCTATCCTGGGCGCTCGCTGCTATCGGTCTTCTTCTAGCTTGTAGGATCGGCCGACCGAGTTCGATCTCCCCGGCTCGCCGGCCGGGCCAACGAAAGGAGTCCGACAATGAGGGGAACACACGTCGTCCTCTGCCTGGCGGTGCTGCTCGCCGCGACCGGCTGCACCTCTGCCACCAACCGCTCGATCCGCGCCAGCTACGCCGGCTACAACCAGACCATCGCCTACAACCAGAACCAGCAGATGCTGCTCAACCTGGTCCGCCTGCGCTATCGCGAGCTACCGTTGTTCCTCAAAGTCGGGGCGCTCTCCTCGTCGTTCAACTTCGAGATGAACGCCAGCGCCGGAATCGGACGCTCGTTCGCCGAGACCGACACCTGGAACCTGGGGGCTGGTAGCAGCTTCTCGTCGCGTCCGACGATCACCTACACGCCGATCGAGGGCAACACCTTCGTCAAGCAGCTGCTGGCCGAGGTCGACCAATCGACCTTCGTGCTGCTGTTTCGCTCCGGATGGCCGATGAGCGCCCTGTGCCACATCATGGTCGAGCGCATCGGGGAGAGCTACAACACCGCCTCGGAGCCCACCTACGAGGCCTTCGTCGAGGCGGTCGAAGCGCTCGACGAGGCACGGGATTCGAAC
>JAWVZD010000458.1:0-2872 GCA_033722395.1 Thermoanaerobaculia bacterium
CCGAGGTCAACGACCGCGAGGTCGAGGTGGTGGGGCTCTTCGAGATGGGGACCTCGTTCGGCCTGGACGCCTCGATCCTGACCTCGGACACCAATTTCCTGCGCCTCTTCCCGGAGCGCGAGCGCACCCAGATCGACCTGGGGTTGATCCGCGTGGAGGACAGGGTCGACCCGGAGGCGGTGCGCGACCGCATCGCGGCGCTCCTGCCGGACGACGTCGAGGTCCTCACCAAGGCCGACTTCATCGCCCGCGAGAAGGCCTACTGGAACTCGGCCACCCCGATCGGCTACATCTTCGCCTTCGGCGCCATCATGGGCTTCGTCGTCGGGGCGATCATCGTCTACCAGATCCTCTACGCCGACGTCTCGGACCATCTCGCCGAGTACGCGACCTTGAAGGCGATCGGTTACTCGGGCACCTTCATCTCCTGGCTCGTCGTCCAGCAGGCGGTGATCCTGGCGGTGCTCGGCTTCGCCCCGGGGGTGGCGGCGGCCTGGTGGCTCTACGACAAGGCCGGCGCCGCCACCAACCTGCCGCTCTATCTCACCGAGGAGCGCGCCGTCCTCGTGCTCGGCTTGACCCTCGCGATGTGCGCCGTCGCCGGCCTCGTCGCTCTGCGTAAAGTGCGCTCCGCCGACCCCGCCGACGTCTTCTAGGAATCTCGCTCGAGAACCCGCACGGATCCGCCTCCTCATGACCGAGCCCGTCACCCTGGAGCCCCGTAGCGACCCGGCCCCGAGCCCGACGGCCGACCGGGCGGTGGAGAAGCCGATCGTCGTCCGCGGCCTGTCGCACAGCTTCGGCCGCGGCAAGCTTCGGAAACAGGTCCTCTTCGACATCGATTTCGAGATCGGCGCCGGGGAGATCGTCATCTTCACCGGGCCGTCCGGCTCGGGGAAGACGACGCTCCTCACCCTGGTCGGGGCGCTCCGCTCGGCGCAGACGGGAAGCCTGCGGGTCCTCGGCCAAGAGCTCCGGGGGGCGCGCCAGGGGTGGCTTCGCAAGGTGCGCCGCCAGATCGGCTACATCTTCCAGAGCCACAACCTGATCGAGGCCTTGACCGCGCGCGACAACGTCAAGATGTCGCTCTACGTCCAACGCGGCCGCGCCCGCCGGGGCGCTCGCCGGAAGGCGCGCGAGCTCCTCGAGGCGGTCGGTCTCGGCGAGCACTCGGGCAAGCACCCGCGCCAGCTCTCCGGCGGCCAGCGCCAGTGGGTCGCCATCGCCCGGGCCCTGGCCGGCGAGCCGCGCATCATCCTGGCCGACGAGCCGACCGCCTCGCTCGACAAGAAGTCGGGCCGCGACGTCGTCGAGCTCCTGCAGGGCCTCGCCCGCGACCGCGGCGTGCCCGTCCTCCTGGTGACGCACGACAACCGGATCTTGGACATCGCCGACCGCATCGTCCATCTGGAGGACGGGCGGCTCTCCGACTTCACCGACGCGGTCATCGCGGGCACTCGCCAGCTGATGCACTCCTTGGCCGAGGCGAAGCAAAAGGAGAACCTCGCCGAGCGCGTCCAAGCGATGGACCGCGACGAGTTCGCCGAGCTCCTGGAGCGGTTCACCGACGAGTCGCGACGCTTCCTCGAGTCGACCCGCCTGGCCGAGGACGAGGCCTTCGAGAGCCTGATCGACCAGGCGCTCCGGGCGTTCACCTTCAAGCTCGGCCAGATCCTCGACGCCGAGCGCGCCTCGCTCTTCATCGTCGACCACCAGAACGACGAGCTCTGGCTGCGCGTCGCCCAAGAGGAGGCGACCGGCAAGGTCGACGTCCGCATCCCGCTCGGCTCCGGCATCGCCGGCCACGTCGCCCAGACCGGGGAGGTGGTCCGCATCGACGATGCCTACGCCGACCCGCGCTTCAACCCCGCGGTCGACAAGAAGACCGGTTTCACGACCCGGAGCATCCTCTGCCTCCCGATCCAGGACTCCTCCGGTCGGATCTTCGCCGTCGCGCAGCTCTTGAACCGGCGCGACGGCGAGCCGTTCGACGACGCCGACGAGGCCCGTTTTGCCGAGTTCGTCGACTCGATCGGCCTGCTGCTCGAGACCTGGTCGACCCTGACACGGCTGCGGGGATGAGCCGCGGAGCCTCGATTCCCGTCTGCTAGACTACGGCTCCTTCTCGAGCGAGCAGAGGGCAGGCGCCCCGCCGCACCGGAGCCATCGCGTTGGCCAAGACCGTCGTCAGATACAAGCCCCCCGACCAGGGCGGTCTGGCGCCCAAGGTGCTGATCGCCAACCAGGGCACGCCCGAGCAGCGCACCCTGGTCTTCTACGACCGCGTCGAGATCGGCCGCGACCCGCAGGTGCCGAACTTCCCGGCCGGGCGCGTGCTGGTCAACGATCGCGCCGTCTCGGGCCGGCACTGCGTCGTCACCCAGAAGGACGACGGCCGCTGCTTCGTGCGCGACACCAGCCGCAACGGCACCCGCATCGACGGCCGCCGCCTGGTGCCGAACGTCGAGACCGAGATCCAGCCCGGGCAGACCCTTTCGGTCGGGCTCGAGACCGAGTTCCTGTTCGACACCGCCGAGGACACGCGCCAGGCCGGTGCCGACAGCGACGCGGGGCTCGCCGGGGCGACCATGCGGGTCCAGATGGAGCCGATCGAGGTCACCGTCCTGGTGGGCGACATCCACAGCTACACGACGCTGGTCCAGAAGGCGCCGTCGCGCCAGCTCCAGGACTCGGTGGCGCGCCTCTTCAACCGGCTCGAGCCGGAGATCCGCAAGCGCGGTGGGAGCCTCAAGGAGTACCAGGGCGACGCCATCTTCTCCTACTGGGAGTCGGGTCCGAACCCGGAGCATGCCGTCGACGCCTGCCGCGCCGCGCTCGAGCTACGCCGTCTGGTCCACGAGCTCGCCGCCGA
>JAWVZD010000459.1:0-2872 GCA_033722395.1 Thermoanaerobaculia bacterium
ACACCGTCAGCACCGGGCCGATCTCCTTGATGACCGAGAGCGCGAGCATGCTCGGGAGAAAGGCCTCCGCGCCGAAGCGGGCCATCGTGCCGCGGCTCTGCATCGAGAGCACGATGCCGATGGCGAAGCCGGTGACGGCCGTCAGCACGTAGCTCTTCGAGCCGACCTCGTCGAGCTGGTTGACGAATTCCCGAAACTCGAACGGCCGCCGCCAGAAGCGCTTGAAGAAGCCGCCCGCGAACACCGCGAAGTCGCCGATCTTGGTCAGCCACGGTTCGGCAAAGCTCGCCGTCGACGAAGAGGCCATAGCGCAGATGCGATGAGGGAGGGAGGCCCCAAGCTAATCAATCACACGCCGACAAGCGAGGGACGAAGGGCGAGGGACGAAGGGCGAGGGACGAAGGGCGAGGGTCGAAGGACGAGGGTCGAAGGACGAGGGTCGAAGGTCGAAGGACGAGGGTCGAGGGACGAGGGTCGAGGGACGAGGGTCGAGGGACAGAGGCGCAAGGTCTTGCCTTCCTTCGTCCTTCCCACTTCGTCCTTCGCCCTTCCTAGTAGGCGTAGCGCCACCGCAGGTTGACCTCCATCGAGCCCGGCCCGCGGAGGCGGACGAGCAGCCACTGCTGCAGCTCGCATTCCAAGGTGACCTGGGTGTTCGTGTTCTCGATGTTGGAGCCCTGTCCGCCGGTCGCCCCGGTCGAGATGGTCTGGTCGATGGCGGCGTAGAACGTCCGGCACGGGCCCGGCACCTGGAAGTAGCGGCCGGCCGTCAGCTGGGTCTCGCCGGTGAAGGCGTCGGTCTTGATCTCGATCACGTCGAGGCCGAGCTGCTGGCCGGCGAGGCCTTCGAGGAAGCCCGCGAGCTGGCCGATGGCGAGCTGGCTGCCCTGCTGGAACAGGCCGCCGCCCTCGCCGCTGCCCCCGCCGCCCAGGAAAAAGGTTTCGCCCGGCGGCTTGCCGAAGAGGAGGTACGAGACGATCTGCGTCTGGTCCAGCCCCGGCGGGTTTTCGGAGCGCAGCTCGACGCGGAGGTCGTCCACCGGGCGGTCGTCGATCTCCAGGACGATGACGACCTGATCGTTCGGGACGGTATATTCCGCGGTGATGTCGAGGCGGGGGTTGAAGGCGTCGCCGTTGAAGGTGAGCGTCCCGGTTTCCAAGCCGAAGATCTTGCCCAGCGCCTCGACGCGGCTCCGCTCGGGCACGACCTCGATGACGCCGAAGACGCGCGGGTCGGCGAAGGGCGCCTTGCTCACGTCCAGGTCGCCGGTGAACTGGATGTCCATCGTCGGTGTCTCGCGCGAGCGCACCCACGTGTCGCGCTCGATGCTCACATCGATGTCCATCTCCAGCGCCTGGTAGAAGCTGAAGGTCGACGTGTCGGCCTCCGTGATGCGGATGCCGAAGCGCTCCTCCAGCTTCTGGAGATCCTCCTCGGTGAGCTCGACCACCAGGGCGTCGGCGTTGACGGTCTCGGAGACGAGGTAGATGTCGCCGCTGACGACGTCGGCGGCGCCGTTGAGGATGGGCTCCTGCGTGGTGCCGCGCAGCGCCAGGTCGGTGTCGACGACGAAGCGGTACTCGGCGTTGTCGATGGCGAGGAAGCGCTCGCCGTCGAGCTGCAGATCGAACTCGCCTACGCTGAGGTCGGTGAGGCCGATACGGCCGGTTGCGTTGAGCGTGCCGCCACCCGAGCGCAGCCGCGCCTGGTCGATCACCAACTGGTCGCCCTGGGTGGACACGCGGGCCTCGATGCCGCGGTAGGTCGTGCCGAGGATCGGCATGCCCACGAGGCCGTTGCTCAGCGCCGCCTCGCCCACCAGCTCCGGCGTCTGGAACGTCCCGCGCACGCCGAGGTCGGCTTCCAGGATGCCTTCGACGCTGTTGACGACCGCCGGGTCGAGGAAGGGCTCCACCCACCCGATGTCGAACCGGTCGGTGCGCAGGTAGAGGTCGACGGGATCGTCGGCAATGGAGGCAGTGGCGACTTCCAGGCCCTGCTGGCCGGTCTGGGCCGACGCCGTGGTGAGGCGGAGGTCGATCGGGAGGCCGCCGCCGGCTTCGAGCGTGCCACCGGCCTCGTGCGCGAGGCGGGCGTCGACGTCGAGGCGCAGCGAGTCGTAGCTGAGCCCCAGGTCGAGGGTGCCCACGTCGCGGCCGGACGACGTGATATCGAGATCGAGCGTACCGGACAGCTGCGGCGCCTCGGCCGGGCCGGTGAGGTCGATGAAGCCGTTGACGCGGCCGCCGAGGCCGTCGAAGCCGATGAGGTCGGCGACGGTGTTGATCCGGAAGTCCTCGATCGTCAGAATGAGGCTCTGCCGCCCGTCGAAGTCGACGACGCCGTCGAGCGCGATCTGCTGCGTCAGGTCGGGTGAGTCGGCGTAGAGCAGCAGGTTGCTGATGCGGTACGCGTCGCTGTAGGTAATCGACGCCGTCTGGAGGAGCTGCCACTGGTCGTCGTCGAAGCGGAAGGAGAAGTCGTCCACCTGCACCTGGTTCTGGCCCAGCCGGAGGTCGGCCGCGCCGGCCACGCGGGCGTCGCGGCGCTCGTCGATCTGGAAGTCCGACTCGAAGGTGACGCTGCTGTCGGCGTACGTCGCGCGCAGCTCGGAGCGTTCGACGACGACATTGGGAACGGAGAAGTAGTCGAACGAGGCGTTCACCTCGGCGGACTGGAGCGTCCGGTCGGCGGTGAACTCGCCCTGGGCCTCGGCGAGGAGGTCGGCGATGCGGTAGGTGTTGTAGGCCAGGCTGTTGAACGCCGCCCGCACGTCGAAGCGCAGCGTGCCCGGGGGGCCGAAGAGGCGACCCTCGACCGTTCCTTCGCGGGCGCTCAGCACATCGGCGCCGAGGAGGGGGCGGACCGGCG
>JAWVZD010000460.1:0-2870 GCA_033722395.1 Thermoanaerobaculia bacterium
AGATAGCGGCCGACTTTGTCGTAGGTCTCGCGATGGGCCTCGTTGTCGAACTCCATGTCGCCTCCGAGAGTCTCACGGTCGGTCGGGTCGCCCCCATCGGACGGCTTGCTCGAGGGGCGAAAATCGGGCGGCAGGACTGATAAGCTTACCAGTTCGCGGCCGGAGCGCCGAGCGCTCGGCCCGATACCTGTCATGGACAGCATCTCGATACGCGGCGCCCGCGAGCACAACCTCAAGAACGTCGATCTCGAGATCCCGCGCAACCGCCTGGTGGTGATCACCGGAGTGTCGGGATCGGGTAAGTCGTCGCTCGCTTTCGACACTCTTTTCGCCGAAGGCCAGCGGCGCTACGTCGAATCGCTCTCCTCCTACGCTCGGCAGTTCCTGCAACAGATGGAGAAACCCGACGTCGACTCGATCGACGGCCTGTCGCCGGCGATCTCGATCGAGCAGAAATCGGTGTCGAAGAACCCGCGCTCCACGGTCGGCACGGTGACCGAGATCCACGACTACCTGCGGCTGCTCTTCGCCTCGGTCGGGGTACCCCACTGTCCGACCTGCGATCGGATCATCCGACCGCAGACGGTGCAGCAGATGGTCGATCGGGTGATGAGCTATCCGGAGGGTACGCGGATGGTGATCTACGGACCGTACGTGCGGGGCAAGAAGGGGGAGTACCGCACGCAGCTCGGGCAGATGGCACGGGAGGGCTTCGTGCGGGCACGGGTCGACGGCGAGACCGTCGAACTCTCGGGTGAACTGCCGCAACTCGACAAGAACAAGCGCCACACGATCGAGATCGTAGTCGATCGGCTGGTTCTGAAACCGGAGATCGAGCCGCGCCTGGCGGCCTCTCTCGAGACGGCGCTCAAAGTGGGCGACGGCCTCGCTCTGATCGCCCCGGAGGGTCACGACGAGGAGACCCTGTCCGAGAACTACGCCTGCTCCGAGTGCGGGACCTCGCTCACCGAGATCACGCCGCGCCTGTTCTCCTTCAACTCGCCGTACGGTGCCTGTCCGACCTGCTCCGGACTGGGAGAGCTGATGGGCGTCGATCCGGCGCGAGTGATCGCCGATCCGGAGCGCTCGCTCGACGCCGGCGCGCTCGCCCCGTGGCCGGCGTCGTCGAAATCGTGGCGCATGCGGATGATCGAGACCGTGGTCACCGAGCTCGGTCAGTCGATGGAGACGCCCTGGCGCGAGCTGCCGGAGGAGGTGCGGCGCGTCGTCCTTTTCGGCTCCGGCGACGAGGAGCTCACCTTTGCCGTCGAGGGACGCAAGTCGAAGTACGAATGGCAGGGGGCGTACGAGGGTGTCGTCCCGACCCTCGAGCGTCGCCACCGCGAGACCGACTCGGCCTCCGTCCGGGCGGAGATCGAGAAGTACATGGCGGCGCATCCGTGCCCCGATTGCGACGGACGGCGGCTGCGAGCAGAGGCGCTCGCCATCCGCATCGACGACCACTCGATCGACCAACTGTCCGATCTGGCTGTCGCGGCGCTGCGGCCGATCATCGACGCCTTGGAGCTCTCCGGGCGGGAGCGCGAGATCGCCGGCAAGGTGCTCAAGGAGATCTCCGACCGGCTGCGCTTTCTCGACGACGTCGGTGTCGGCTACCTGACGCTCAACCGTTCGTCGGCGACGCTGTCGGGTGGCGAGAGCCAGCGGATTCGATTGGCGACCCAGATCGGCAGCAAGTTGATGGGGGTGCTCTACGTCCTCGACGAGCCGTCGATCGGTCTCCATCAGCGCGACAACGCCCGGCTGATCGCCACCCTGGAGGGAATGCGCGACCTCGGCAACTCGGTGCTGGTGGTCGAGCACGACGAGGAGACCATCCGCTCGGCCGACTGGGTCGTCGACCTCGGTCCCGGAGCGGGTGAACACGGCGGTGAGGTCGTGGCGGTCGGTCCGCCGGAGGAGATCGAGCGCGATCCCGCGTCGCTGACCGGAAAGTACCTGCGCCGCGAGCGCGTCATCGAGGTGTCCTCCGAGCGGCGCTCGTGGGAGAGGGCCGTGACCATTCGTGGGGCGCGCCACAACAATCTCAAGAACCTCGACGTCGAGATCCCTCTAGGTGTCCTGACGGTGGTGACCGGGGTGTCCGGCTCGGGCAAGAGCAGCCTGATCAACGACATCCTCTACAAGTCCCTGGCGCACCGGCTCTACCGCGCCGCCGAGCCCGGTGGCGAGCACGACGGTCTCGACGGCGTCGAGCATCTCGACAAGGTGATCGCCATCGATCAAAGCCCGATCGGACGCACGCCGCGGTCGAACCCGGCGACCTACACCAAAGTGTTCACCCACCTGCGTGGTCTTCTCGCCAAGACCCCGGAGGCGCGGGCGCGCGGCTACAAGCCGGGTCGCTTCAGCTTCAACGTCAAGGGCGGACGCTGCGAGGCGTGCAAGGGCGACGGGCAGATCAAGATCGAGATGCACTTTCTGCCGGACATCTACGTCACCTGCGAAGTCTGCGGTGGCAAGCGCTACGACCGCGAGACTCTGGCGGTGCGCTACAAGGGGATGAGCATCGCCGACATCCTCGATCTGTCGGTGGAGACGGCGACCGAGCGCTTCCGCAACATCCCGCCGGTCCATCGCATCCTCTCCACGCTCGACGACGTCGGTTTGGGGTATCTGCGGCTGGGGCAGCCCGCCACCACCCTGTCGGGCGGCGAGGCGCAACGCGTCAAGCTGGCTCGGGAGCTGTGCAAGCGGGCCACCGGGAGCACGCTCTACCTGCTGGACGAGCCGACCACCGGACTGCATTTCGAGGACGTCGGCAAGCTCCTCGCCCTACTCCATCGACTGGTCGATCGGGGCAACACGGTGGTGGTCATCGAGCACAACCTGGAGGTCGTCAAGACGGC
>JAWVZD010000461.1:0-2858 GCA_033722395.1 Thermoanaerobaculia bacterium
ATGTCGCGCCGGGCGTCGGGCTGGCGCACCGGCGCCTGTCGATCATCGATCTGTCGAGCGGTCAGCAGCCCCTGTTCAACGAAGACGGCTCGGTCGTTGTCGTCTACAACGGCGAGATCTACAACTTTGCGGCCCTGCGCGAGGAGCTCCTGGAACTCGGTCACGACTTCGTCACCCACTCGGACACCGAGGTCATCGTCCACGCCTGGGAGCAGTGGGGCGAGGAATGCGTCCAGCGTTTCCGCGGGATGTTCGCCTTCGCGGTCTGGGACCGGAACCGCGAGACCCTGTTTCTCGCCCGCGACCGGCTCGGCATCAAGCCCTTGTACTACGCGCTGCTGGACGACGGTTGGCTGGTCTTCGCCTCCGAGCTCAAGGCACTGCGCGCCCACCCGGGCCTGGCGCGCGGCATCGACCCGCGGGCGGTCGAGGAGTATCTGGCCTTCGGCTATGTCCCCGAGCCGCGCAGCATCTATGCCGGCTGCTACAAGCTGCCGCCGGGCCACACCCTGCGATGGCCGCGGGGCGCTCCACAGTCGCCGGCGCCGCGGGAGTACTGGGACGTGCCCTTTGGCCGGGAAGAGGTCGCCGGCGACGAGGAGCGGCTGTTGGAGTCACTGGTAGAGCGGATTCGCGAGTCGGTGGCGATTCGTCTGATCGCCGAGGTGCCGTTGGGCGCCTTTCTCTCCGGCGGGGTCGATTCGAGCAGCGTGGTAGCCATGATGTCCCAGGTCAGCGGTCCCGCGGTCAACACCTGCTCGATCGGCTTCGGCGAAGCGGAGTTCGACGAGACCGACTACGCGCAGGCCGTGGCGGACCGCTACCACACGCGTCACCGGGTCGAGACCGTCGATCCATCCGACTACTCCCTGCTCGACAGGTTGACCTCGCTGTATGACGAGCCTTTTGCCGACAGCTCGGCCATGCCGACCTACCGGGTGTGCGAGCTGGCGCGACGCGAGGTCACGGTGGCCCTGTCGGGCGACGGCGGCGACGAGCTGCTCGCCGGCTACAGGCGCTACGGCTGGCAGCTGGACGAAGAGGCCATGCGGGCGCGCCTGCCGGGGTGGGTGCGCCGTACCGCCCGGCTGGCGGGAAGATACTACCCGCACCTGCCGGCTGCGCCGCGTCCACTGCGTGCCCGTGCCCGCCTGCGGACCCTGGGCAGTGACCCGGTCGGCGGCTACCTCAACCTCGTCTCCGTGCTCGACGACGACCTTCGGCAGCGTCTGTACCGCCCGGAGTTCCGCCGCGAGCTGCAGGGCTACACCGCCGCACAGGTGATGCACCGCCACCTGCAGGGGCTGGAAACGGACGACCCCTTGACCAGATGGCAGTACCTAGACATCAAGACCTACCTCCCGGGCGACATACTCACCAAGGTCGATCGCGCCAGCATGGCCCACTCGCTGGAGGTGCGCGTGCCTCTGCTCGATCACGGCCTGGTCGAGTGGCTGGCGGGCATCCCGTCATCGTGGAAGCGGCGGGAAGGCACCGGGAAGTACCTGCTGAAGAAGGCCATGGAGCCCTTCCTGCCCGCGGAGATCCTCTATCGCCAGAAGCGCGGCTTTGCGGTCCCGCTCGCCGAGTGGTTCAGAGGCCCCTTGCGGGAACGCCTCCAGGCCGCCGTGACCAGCGAGGTCATGCACGACGCCGGGTTCTTCCAGCGGCGCTCGCTGGAGGCCCTGCTGGACGAGCACCTGCGCGGCCACGCGGACCGCAGCGCCTCGCTGTGGTCGCTGCTGATGCTCGAGTCCTTCCTGCGCGCCGAGGCGGGATGACCCGAGTATGCGGGTTAAGTGATGAGGATCCTTCACGTTCTCGACCACTCACTGCCGGTGCACACCGGCTACACCTTCCGCACCCGGTCGATCCTCCTCGAGCAGGGCAGGCTGGGGTGGGAGACGATACAGCTCACCGGCAGCAAGCACGAGCTCGACGGACCGGACCCGGAAGAGGCGGACGGTCTCCTCTTTCATCGCTCGCCGCGCCCGACCACGCCGCTCGCGCGGCTGCCGGTGTGGAATCAGTACGAGGTGGTCCGGACACTGGAACGCCGGCTCGATCCGTTGATCGAGGCGTATCGACCCGACATCCTGCATGCCCACTCGCCAGCGCTGAACGGGATCGCGGCGCTGCGCGCCGCCCGCCGGCACGGCAAGCCGGTGGTGTACGAGTGCCGCGCTTTCTGGGAGGACGCCGCGGTCGATCACGGCACCACCCGCGAGGGCAGTCTTCGCTATCGCCTGACCCGGGCACTGGAGACCCGTGTCTTTCAACGCGCCGACCGGGTCACCTGCATCTGCGAGGGGCTGCGCCGGGAGATCGTCGGGCGCGGCGTCGCCGCCGGCAAGGTGACCGTGATCCCGAACGCGGTCAATGTCGAGAGCTTTGGCCAGGCCGCCGCCCCGGACCCCGCGCTGGCGGACTCGTTGGGACTGACGGGCCACCCGGTGCTGGGTTTCATCGGCTCCTTTTACGCCTACGAGGGGCTTTCGCTCGCGATCGAGGCGCTGAGTCGGCTGAGCGAGCGGCTGCCCGGCGTTCGGCTGCTGCTGGTCGGCGGGGGCCCGCAGGAGGAGAACCTGCGCCGACAGATCGAGACGACCGATCTGGGAGAGCGGGTGATCTTCACCGGCAGGGTTCCGCACACCGAGGTCCCGCGCTACTACGATCTCATCGACGTGCTGATCTATCCGAGGTTGTCCAAGCGGATCACCGAGCTGGTGACGCCGCTCAAGCCGCTGGAGGCCATGGCGCAGCGCCGCCTGGTGCTGGCCTCGGACGTCGGCGGGCATCGCGAGCTGATCCGCGACGGGGAGACCGGGCGCCTGTTCCGCGCCGGCAGCGCCGCGGCC
>JAWVZD010000462.1:0-2849 GCA_033722395.1 Thermoanaerobaculia bacterium
AAGGGCGAGGGCATGCCGCTCGGCGACCGCCTGGCGTGGGACCGGATGCGGATGGACCCGACCGACATCGCCGACATCACGGGGGTCACCTACAGCTACCTGATGAACGGCAGGACGGCGGAGGAGAATCCCACCTTCGTGGCCCGGGCCGGCCAGCGGGTGCGTCTGCGCATCGTCAACGCCTCGACGATGACCTTCTTCGACGTGCGCCTCCCAGGGCTTCCCATGACCGTCGTCCAGGCCGACGGCCAGAACGTCCGGCCGGTGGAGACCGACGAGCTGCGCATCGGGGTCGCCGAGACCTACGACGTCGTCGTCGTGCCACCGGACGAGTGCGCCTACACCCTGTTCGCCGAAACCATGGACCGCAGCGGCTGCGCCCGTGGCACCCTGGCACCGCGGCCGGGGATGTCCGCTCCGGTGCCGGAGCAACGCCGGCGACCGATGCTCACGATGGCCGACATGGGCATGCTGCACGGAGACCATGCGGGGATGGGGGACCATGCGGGAATGAAGGGCGGGGAGCACGAAGGGGAGGCGGCGGGATCAGCGAGGGTCGATCGGCCGTCGTCCGCTGACGGCCATGCCGGCTACTCGGGACACGCCGGCCGCTCTGCCGAGTCGGAGCATGCCGGGCACGACCACTCGGGGCACTCGGGCCACTCGGGCCACTCGGAGCCCGCGCAGCACGGAGACCATGCGAGCCACGCGGCGACGTCGCATGAGCCGGCCGTCGAGGCCGCTGATCGACGCCACGGCGACCCCCTCCCCACCGAGAACCTGCCGGATCGTGTCGAACACGGCCCCGACGGCCACGGTCCGGCCAGCATCACCATGGGAGAGGTCGCCTACCGGCGTCTCGACTACCCGGGGGCGGGGCTGGGCGAGGACGGCTGGAGGGTCCTGACCTACAGTCAGCTACGGGCGCTCGAACGACCGTACGGCCGCCGCGCCCCGACCCGTCAGTTCGACCTCCACCTGACCGGCAACATGCACAAGTACGTCTGGGGCTTCGACGGCAAGAAGTGGTCGGAGTCCGATCTCCTGCTCTTCGAGTACGGCGAGCGGCTGCGGATCAACATGATCAACGACACCATGATGAGCCACCCGATCCACCTGCACGGCATGTGGATGGATCTGTACGCCGGCGGCACGCTCGACGACAACCCGCGCAAGCACACCGTCATCGTGCAACCGGCGGAGCTCCTGACGGTCGACATCACGGCGGACGCCCCGGGGCAATGGGCGTTTCACTGCCATCTGCTCTATCACATGGAGGCCGGGATGTTCCGCACGGTGGCGGTGGTGCGGTCCTTGGAGGAGGGGCCGATCCGTGCCCATGCCTGATCGGCGCGCCACACCGGCGATCCTCCTGGGCCTGCTGCTGGCGGCTGCGGCTGTGGCACCGCTCCGGGCGGCCCCGGACGCGCCCCGCGCTGCTCGATCGGTCGATCGGCCGCAGGGTCACGACACCCCGGGGGGTGATCAGAGCAGCGACCCGTCAGAGAGCCCGGCGCTGCCCGAAGGAGCGACTCTCGAGGAGGTGCTCGAGCGCGCCGCCAATCCGCCGCCGGAGCGGTTCGGCCACCCGGTGATGGACGATGCCCTCTACGTCTTCACGCTGTTCGAGCAGCTCGAAGCCCGCTTCACGGACGACGACGGCGCCGACCACTTGGGTTGGGAGGCCCAGGGTTGGGCGGGTGGCGACTCCCACAAGTTCTGGTGGAAGAGCGAGGGCGCTGCCACCATCGAGGGACCGCAGACGGGAGAGGCGGAAACCGACCTTCTCTACTCCCGCCTGATCAGCCCCTTCTGGAGCGTTCAGGTAGGGGCACAGTACGCCGACGGGTGGGGCGACGAGGAGACCGCGAGCCGCTGGTCAGGAGTCGTCGCGCTCCAGGGCCTGGCGCCCTACCGCTTCGAAGTCGACGGCTCGCTCTATCTCTCCGAAGAAGGAGAGGTCACCTTCGAGCTCGAGGGCGAGTACGAGCTGAGGGTGACGCAGCGTCACGTCCTCCAGCCCAAGCTCGAGCTCGCCCTCGCCGCCGGCCTCACCGCCGTCGACCTCGACCTGCGCTGGCGTTACGAGATCCGCCGCGAGCTCGCTCCCTACCTCGGGATCGCTTACCAGAGACTGCTCGGAGAGACCGCCGAGATCGTCGAAGCCGCGGGCGAGGAGAGCGACCGATTCCTCGTCGTGACGGGCGTACGCTTCGCGTTCTGATCGGACTCGACGCCACCCTCGGGTGGGCGAGAATACCGCTCGTGCCGGCCCTCCAGGCCCGGTCCCGACGCTTCGAGACGGACAAAGAGAACCGGATCAGTTCGCCAGCTCGCGCACACCGCGTTCGAGCCTGTCGACCAGCTCCGGCAGGGCGGACTCCTCGACCGAGCAGAAGGCGATGCGCAGGAAGCGCTCGCCGATGGCGATCAGCCCGGTGTCGTGGTGCTCTAGGAGGTGGTGGCGGACAGCGTCGGCGTCGGCGCCCACCGACTCTCCGATCTCGACCAGGGCGAAGCAGCCGGAATTGAACGGTAGCGGCCGGAGCAGCGAGTGGTCGACGCCATCGAGTGCCGCCCGGAGGGCGCGATAGCGGCGCCGCAGCTCCGCGCGGACGCGCTCGATCTCCGCCTCGATCCCCTCGTCCTCCATCGCCTCGAGCAGCAGTACCTGACTCAACGCGACCGGCGAGCCGACGGTGGCACGGGAGAGACACATCACCTTGCTCTCGAGCGCCGCGGCGGCGGGACTCTCCTCTTCCACCGAAAAGGTCAGGAAGCCGACGCGGCCGCCGAAGAGATCGAACTCTTTGGTCGCGCCGTCGACCTTGACCGGGATGAGGTTCGGG
>JAWVZD010000463.1:0-2848 GCA_033722395.1 Thermoanaerobaculia bacterium
AGCGCAAAGTAGAGTAAGTCGTGCACCCCAGCGGTACTTCCCCGTCGACGGAAAGTGAGGCCTCGATCGTCGCCGCGATCCCGGCGAGGTACGGCTCGGAGCGCTTTCCGGGCAAGGTTCTGGCCGATCTGGACGGCCGTCCGTTGGTCGAGCACGTCTACCGCCGCGCCGAGCAGGCCGAGGGGATCGCCGGCGTGGTGGTGCTGACCGACGACGATCGCATCGCCGCGGCGGTCGACGCCTTCGGCGGCCAGTGGCAGATGACACCGGCCGACTGCGCGAGCGGCACCGACCGCATCGCCTGGGCGGCGCGCGAATGGACCGCGAACGCCATCGTCAACGTGCAGGGGGACGAGCCGCTGATCGATCCGGGCGCCATCGCCGCGGTCGCACGGCATCTCGCCCGCCGACCGGACGACGCGGTGGTCACGCTGGCGTCGCCGGCCGAGCCGGCCGACGCCGACGACCCCAACGTCGTCAAGGTCGTCGTCGACGCCGGAGGGTATGCTCTCTACTTCAGCCGTGCCGCGATCCCGTATCGCCGCCGAGCGGAAGGAGCCGCGGCCAGGCGGCACCAGGGAATCTACGGTTACCAGCGATCGGCGCTCATCGAGATCGCGGCGCTCGCCCCGAGTCCGCTCGAACGGACCGAGGCCCTCGAGCAGCTACGGATGCTCGAGAACGGCTACCGGCTCCGGGTGCTCGACTGGCCGCGTCCCTCTCCGGGCGTCGATACCGCCGAGGACCTGGAGCGCGTGAGAGAGTTGCTGGCGAGCGATCGGACGAGCTGAGACGAAGCGAGACCAGGGAGGAGACGGAAGCATGGCGACAAAGTTCATCTTCGTGACCGGCGGGGTGGTGTCCTCGCTCGGCAAGGGAGTCGCGTCGGCGTCGGTGGGCGCACTGCTCGAAGCGCGGGGCTTCACGGTGACCCTGATGAAGCTCGATCCCTACGTCAACGTCGACCCGGGGACGATGTCGCCCTACCAGCACGGCGAGGTCTTCGTCACCGACGACGGCGCCGAGACCGATCTCGATCTGGGGCACTACGAGCGCTTCACCGACACGTTGACGTCGAAGGGGCACAACTACACCACCGGCAAGATCTACGAAGCCGTGATCGACAAAGAGCGGCGCGGCGACTATCTCGGCAAGACGGTGCAGGTGATCCCGCACGTCACCGACGAGATCAAGGACGCCATGCGGAGTCTCGCCGACACCGCCGACGTCGTCATCGTCGAGATCGGCGGCACCATCGGCGACATCGAGTCGCTGCCGTTTCTCGAGGCGATCCGCCAGTTCCGCCTCGAGCTGGGGCGCAACAACGCCGTCAACATCCACCTGACGCTGGTGCCGTTCATTCAGGCGGCCGACGAGCTCAAGACGAAGCCGACGCAGCACTCGGTGCGCGAGCTGCGCGCTATCGGCATCCAACCAGACGTCCTGCTCTGCCGCGTCGACCGCCCGCTACCGGAAGAGATCAAGAAGAAGATCGCGCTGTTCTGCAACGTCGCTCCGGAGCAGGTCATCGCCGCCATCGACGTGCCGACGATCTACGAGGTGCCGCTGCGGTTCGCCCAGGAGGGCCTCGACGAGATCCTGCTCGATCTGCTGAACCTCCCCCATCACAAGCGCGACATGTCCCGTTGGGAAGCCCTGGTCGACACCATCAAGAACCCGCTCCACGAGGTCCGGATCGGCATCGTCGGCAAGTACGTCGATCTGCCGGACTCCTACAAGAGCTTGAACGAAGCCCTGATCCACGGCGGCATCGCCAACAACGCCAAGGTCGAGCTGGTCTACATCGACGCCGAGGAGATCGAGGAGGGCAACTGGCCGCGCGAGGTCTTCGAGGTCGACGGCCTGTTGGTGCCGATCGGCTTCGGGCCGCGGGGCACCGAGGGCAAGATCAAGGCGATCCGGTACGCGCGGGAGCACCGGGTGCCGTTCTTCGGCATCTGCCTCGGCATGCAGTGCATGGTGATCGAGTACGCCCGCAACGTCTGCGGCCTCGCCGACGCCACTTCGTCGGAGTTCGACGAGGACACCGCGCACGCCGTGATCTACAAGCTGCGTGACCTCTTGGGCGTCGAGGAGATGGGCGGCACGATGCGGCTGGGCGCCTATCCGTGCGTACTACAGCCCGAGACGCGAGCGCGCGAGATCTACGCCACCGACGAGATCAGCGAGCGTCACCGCCACCGCTACGAGGTCAACCAGAAGTACCTGCCGCAGCTCAAGGAGCACGGTCTTCGGGTCGCCGGCATGAGCCCCGACGGCAAGTTCGTCGAGATGGTCGAGCTCTCCGACCATCCCTGGTTCGTGGGCTGCCAGTTCCATCCCGAGTACAAGTCGAAGCCGACCCGACCGCACCCCCTCTTCGTCTCCTACATCGCCGCCGCCCTGAAGGAGCGCAATCTCCGCAAGAGCCCGGAGCGGGTCGAGGAGCGCGAAGCGATCACCGCCGGAGGTGGTCTGGCGTGAGCCGCGCGGCCCCGCCCGCACGACCCGGCGGTCACGAGCTCGCCCCAGGGGTGACGATCGGTGGCGACGCGCTCCCGGTGATCGCGGGTCCGTGCGTCATCGAGGGCGAGGAGCGGACGCTCGAGGCCGCCGAGGCCGTCGCCGGGATGGCCTCTCGCCTCGGGGTGCCGATCCTGTTCAAAGCCTCGTTCGACAAGGCGAACCGCAGCTCGATCGACTCCGAACGGGGCCCCGGCCTCGAGACCGGCCTCGAGATCCTCGGCGCGGTCAAACGCCAGCTCGGGCTCGGCATCCTGACCGACGTCCACGAGCCGGCGCAGTGCGAACCGACGGCCGAGGTCTGTGAGGTGCTCCAGATCCCCGC
>JAWVZD010000464.1:0-2846 GCA_033722395.1 Thermoanaerobaculia bacterium
CGTCACGCCGGTCTGGCGCGGCGCCAACTGGCCGGAGCGCGAGGTCTACGACATGTACGGCGTGCGGTTCTCGGGTCATCCCGACATGACGCGCATCCTGCTGTGGGAGGGCTTCAACGGCTACCCGTTGCGCAAGGACTTCCCGGTCGAAGGCATCGACACCGGCACCGCGATCTATCCCGAGTACTACGAGGATGAGGCCGGTCCGATCGCCGGCACCGGCACCGGTTGGAAGGTCCCCGAGCCCCCCGAGCCGGAAGCGGAGGACGCCGAGGAGTCCGCCGACAACTGACCCCAGACCCCCGACGCGAGACCCCATGACCGAACCCAAATCGGACGAGCAGACCCTCTTCGGCGTCGAGGAGATGGAGCTCAGCTTCGGGCCCCAGCATCCGTCGACCCACGGCGTGCTGCGACTGAACCTGAAGGTCGACGGCGAGCGCATCGTCGACTGCTATCCGATCATCGGGTATCTCCACCGGGGCACCGAGAAGCTGTTCGAGCTCCACCCGTTCTTCCAGAACGTGCCGCACACCGACCGCATGGACTACGTGGCGGCGGCGACCAACAACCTCGCCTACTGCGGTGCGGTCGAGAAGCTGACCGGCATCACCGTGCCGCCGCGGGCGCGCTACATCCGCACCATCCTGTGCGAGCTCCAGAGGATCTCGAGCCACCTGCTGTGGCTCGCCACTCACGCCATCGACATCGGCGCCATGACCCCGTTCTTCTACTGCTTCCGCGAGCGCGAGCAGGTGCTCGACCTGTTCGAGGAGTACTGCGGCGCCCGGCTGACGCTGAACTGCATGCGGCCCGGCGGCCAGCCGTACGACCTGACGGTCGGCTGGACCGACCGCTGCCGGGCCTTCTGCGAGGGCTTTCCCGCAGCGACCGAGGAGTACGAGGGCCTGCTGACCGAGAACCGCATCTGGAAGAAGCGCACCGTGGGGGTCGGGGTGATCTCCAAGGAGACCGCCATCGACTACGGGCTGACCGGACCGATGCTGCGCGGCAGCGGCGTCGACTGGGACTTGAGGAAGGCGATGCCGTACGAGGCCTACGACGAGGTCGAGTTCGACGTCCCGGTCGAGCAGGCCGGCGACACCTACGCCCGCTACCTGGTGCGGATGGAGGAGATGCGGCAGGCGAACCGCATCGTCCTGCAGTGCCTCGACAAGCTGCCGGACGGGCCGATCATGGCCAAGCGTCCGCGCGTCCTCAAGGGAGCCAAGGAGGGCGAGGTCTACTACTCGATCGAGGGCCCGAAGGGCGAGATCGGCTTCTATCTGGTCGGCGCCGGCACGCCGAATCCGTACCGCTGCCACGTGCGGCCGCCGTCTTTCGTCAACCTGCAGTCGCTGCCGGAGCTCGCCGAGGGACATCTGTTGGCCGACCTGGTGGCACTCATCGGCACCACCGACATCGTGCTCGGGGAGGTCGACCGCTGATGCCCGAGGTCCTCTGGCAGTGGGCGGTGCTGCCGCTGATCAAGATCGGCGTCCTGCTCTTCGCCGGGGTGATGCCGCTCATCACCTACCTGGTCTTGGCCGAGCGCAAGATCCTCGGCTTCATCCAGGTCAGGACGGGGCCCAACCGGGTCGGCCCGTGGGGGCTGCTGCAACCGATCGCCGACGTCCTCAAGCTCCTGGTCAAGGAGGACGTGATCCCGAACCGGGCGATCCGCTGGGCCTTCATCCTGGCGCCCTGCCTGGTGGTCGCACCCGCCTTCATGATTCTGTCGGTCATCCCGTTCGGTCCGCCGGCCTCGAAAACCGGCGGCGCGATCGACTACTACATCACCGATGTGAACATCGGTTTGCTGCTGATCGTGGCGCTGGCGACGATCGGGGTCTACGGCATCATCTTGGGCGGCTGGTCGTCGAACAGCAAGTTCTCGCTCTTGGGCGGTCTCCGGTCGGCGGCGCAGATGATCTCCTACGAGGTGCCGCAGGGGTTCGCCTTGGTGGTGCCGCTGCTGATGGCCGGCACGATGTCGTTGACGGGCATCATCGACGCCCAACTCGAGCAGGAGGCGTGGTTCGTCTTCCAGTACCTGCCGCTCGGCCTGGCGTCGTTCTTCATCTACATGGTCGCCGGCGTGGCCGAGTCGAACCGCAACCCGTTCGATCTGCCGGAGGCCGAGTCGGAGCTGGTGGCGGGCTTCCACACCGAGTACTCGGGGATGCGCTTCGCGCTCTTCTTTCTGGGTGAGTACGCCAACATGATCGCCATCTCGGCGGTGGCGGTGACGCTTTATTTCGGCGGTTGGTCGCAGCCGTTTCCCAACGTCGAGGCGCTGTCGTTCCTCGGGCTGGGGTTCCTGCCGGCGGGGCTCGCCGGCCTCCTCTGGTTCTCGGCCAAGCTGTTCGTGTTCCTCTTCGTCTACATCTGGCTGCGTGGTACCTTCCCGCGCTACCGCTTCGACCAGTTGATGGATCTGGGGTGGAAGTGGATGCTGCCGGCGGCCGTCTCGCTGGTCGCCGCCACCGGCCTGTGGAAGATCCTGGCGAGCGGAGGTTGATCCGATGCTGAAGCGCTTTCTCGACAAGATCATGCTGCTCGATCTCTTCGCCGGTCTCGGGATCACCTTCCGCAATATGTGGAAGAAGAAGGTCACGATCCAGTACCCCGAGGCGCGATCCGAGCCGGCGCACCGCTTCCGCGGCATGTTCCGGCTCGACGAGGACCGCTGCATCAAGTGCACCCTGTGCGCCCGCGACTGCCCGATCGACATCATCTACATCGACTTCCACATGGAGGTGAACCCGGTCACCGAGAAGAAGGAGAAGCACCTCGACCGGTTCGACATCGATGTGCAGCGCTGCATGTTCTGCGGCCTCTGCGAG
>JAWVZD010000465.1:0-2843 GCA_033722395.1 Thermoanaerobaculia bacterium
CTCCCCGCCTTCGACACGGACATAGACGAGCGATCCTCCATCGTCGGACCAGGCCTGGGGGAAGAGCGGCTCGTCGCTCTCGAGCAGCACTGTGGGCTCGCCCGGCCGATCGACATCGACGGAGACGAGCTTCCACCGCCCGTCCCGTTCGGAGCTGTAGGCGATGCGGTCGCCCGACGGAGACCAGACGGGAGAGAAATCCCGCCCCGGCTTCGTCAGCCGTGTGCGCAAGCCGGAGTCGAGGTCGACGATCCAGACGTCCAGGGTCGAACCGTCGCCCCACTCGTAGCAATTCGTCACCAGGCGAGACCCGTCGAATGAAAGCTCTCCGTGGGCGGGCCAGCAGTCGACTCCCGCTCCGGGGTGCCAAGTATCCGCCACCGTGCCCTCGCGGTCGAACCACTGGAACCTGCCGCTCTGTTTCGGCTGGGCATCCAGGGAGAAGTAGGCCAATGTACCGCTGGCGGAGAGGGCGAAGTCGTTCCAGATCTCCAGCACGGGCACCCGGCGCTCGCCGAGGGCCAGCGTGCCGGGATCGAACCGCTGTGCGTACATCACCCCGTACATGGCGTCCCCGTGCCCCTTGATGTCATACGTCAGGAGGTGGCCGGAGGGCACCCAGCGGAAGAAGTACATCCCTCTGATCAGGATCTCGGCCGCGCCGTCGGCTCCGCCCTCTCCGGGGGTGATGCGCTGAACCCTGACGTCCCGATCCTCGAGCGCACCGCCGGGGCCGAAGTGCTTGGCCTGGAAGAGAATCCGCTCACGGCCTGGGAGGAGCTGTGCCCATCGATACTGCAGGCGGACCAATGGTGGCCTGGCGACCAGGACCGCCTCGCCGCCACTCGGGCGGATGCGCCAGATCGAGTGACCATCGTCGAAGTAGATCCAACCGTCCGGCTCCCAGGTGAGATGCCTCTGCCAGCGCGACTTCCTGGAGTAGTCCGGAAGGTCGTCATAGCTATGTGCGCCGACGACGACCGGCGGGCCTCCATCGGACGGGACCTTGCGGACCTCGCCGGCTACGGAGCCGTCGCGACGAGTCTCCGCCACGTAGGCGATCCACCTTCCGTCCGGCGAGAAGACCGGGTAGTAGGCACCCTCGGTGCCGCTGAGCGTGTGCCACGCGGTTTCGTCGAGCCGCTTCGTATAGAGGTTCCAGCGCTCCCGGCTGCCGCCCGTGTAGACGATCCGGTTGCCGTCGGCGGAGATGTCGAGCGGCGCCGGGACTGACAGCACGAGTGGAGCTCCCTCGGGCAGTTCGATGACGAAGCGCTTGGGCGCGACCTGCTCCGGTCCCCGCGCGGCACCCAGCCCCAGGACGATCGCGACGATGACGCCGAGGACGAACCCCCCGACGGCGAGAAACGACGCGGCCGCGAGCCGTCCCGGGGAAACGCCGCCGCCGTGCTCGTTGGAGCCTCGCGAGCCGCGGACCGGAGCGCCGTCCGAGCCCTCGAGACGCTCGACCTCGGCGATGAAGCGATACCCCTGACGCGGCACCGTCTGGATGAAACGCGGATCCTCCGCGTCGTCGCCGAGGATCTCGCGCAGCTGGCTGATCGTCTGGGTCAGGGCGTTGTCGCCGACCACCGCGTCGCTCCAGGCGCGCTCGAGAAGATCCCGCTTGGAGACGACCTGTCCCGGCCGGCCGAGGAGCAGCTTGAGGACCTCGAAGGCACGAGGCGGTAACGCGATCTCCTCACCGTCGCGGAGCAGGAACGGGTCGCTGGCACGAAAGCGGAAGGAGCCGAAACCGACGAACCCAGGAGCCGCGCTCGAGCCGGGAGCGCCGTCTTCCCCGTCCGTGAACGGACGCGGGAGCTCGCTGGGTCGACTGGAAGGATCGTGCATCGGCGCCGACGTCTAACGGTGGGTGCTTACATTGGACAGACCAAGTGTCACCCTATCGGCCCTCGAAGGGGATCGTCAAACGAGCCGCGGCAGCACGATCTGGAGACCGCTGACGTGGGCTGGCGAGAGGGAAGGATTAGGGGGAATCGCCGGGGCAAAGACCACCACTGCCCTCGGCCACGAGAGTCCGCGGTAGCGCTCGAAGCCCGCGTTGCGCGTCGCCACCGTCGCCCCCGCGACCGATCGATCGCCAGCGGCCTCGCCCCGTCTCACCCGCGCGGGCGGTCCAGCAGCGGCAGGTAGGCCCGCCAGGGGCCCACCTCGTCCCGGTACTGCTTGGCCAGCACGCGCGCGATCTGGGCGATGTGCGTCTGGTCGTGCACCGTCCAGGTAGCGAGGAGCTGGCGGACGGTCACCGGGCCGAGCTCTGGGTGCAATCCGGGGTCGTCGAGGTGGTCCGGCTCGGGAGTGAGGCCGTCCAGCGCCTCGAGACTTTCGCTGCGCAGGCGGGCGAGCTCGCGTAGGAGCTGGGCGGTGTCGACGTCCGCCGTGAGGCGCTGCATGGCGAACCGGTCGAAGGGTGGAAACGGCTCGCTGCCCCGCCCTTCCAGGATCTGCTGCAGCCGTGGAATCCAGTCGGTCTTCTCGCCGTGCACCAGGTGGCCCACCACCTCGTGGGCGCTCCAGCTCCCCGGTCCCTCGCGCTGTCTGAGCCAGCGCTCCGGCAGTCCGTCGAGCCATACGCGCAGGAGTTCGGGGGTCCGGCGCAACAGGGCACGGGCATCGGCGAGGCGGAACTCGATGGTGGACGGCTCGGGTCTGTCGTGGTCGAGCGCCCGCCACTCGGTGAGCGACCGGTAGACGAAGTCCGGCCGCGGCGGCTCGGCGAGGTCGGCAACGAGCTCCACGAGGTGGCCGTCCGGGTCCCGGAAGAAGACGGCCGCCGCGGGCATCCAGCCGTGGACGACGGGCTCGCTCATCGGGCCCTC
>JAWVZD010000466.1:0-2837 GCA_033722395.1 Thermoanaerobaculia bacterium
ATCTCGTCGATCACCTCGAGCTCGAGGAGATCCGGTGCGGTGATCCGCATCGCGTCGGCTGCTGCCTCGCGCTTCGACTGATCCTTCCACAGGATGGCGGCACAACCCTCCGGGGAGATGACCGAGTAGATGCTGTACTCGAGCATGAAAACCCGGTCTCCGATGCCGAGAGCGAGCGCTCCACCGCTACCACCTTCGCCGGTGATGGTGACGACGATCGGCACCGGCAGGTGCGCCATGACGGCGAGGTTCCTGGCGATCGCCTCGGCCTGGCCGCGCTCCTCCGCACCGACACCCGGATAGGCGCCCGGCGTGTCGACGAAGCTGAGGATCGGCAGCCGGAACTTCTCCGCCATCTGCAGCAGGCGGAGAGCCTTCCGATAGCCCTCGGGCCGGGGCTGGCCGAAGTTGCGATGCACCCGCTCCTTGGTCGTCCGACCTTTCTGGTGGCCGACGACCACCACCGAGCGCCCGGCGAAAGTCGCCAACCCGGCGACGATGGCAGGATCGTCGGCGAAGCGTCGGTCGCCGTGGGTCTCGATCCAGTCGTCCATCAGGTGCTGGACGTACTCGAGCGTGTGCGGGCGGTCGGAGTGCCGTGCGACCAGGGTCTTCTCCCAGCGACTGAGCTGCCCGTAGACCTTGCGCGTCGCCTTCTCCAGCTCGGCCTGGAGCCGGGCCAGCTCGCGCTCGTGACCGCTGCCCTCCGGATAGCCTTCGAGCTCGGTGATGCGCCGCCTCAAGGCTTCGAGAGGCTCGTCGAACGGAACTTCGAGCGTCGCCATGCCGGCAACCTAGCAAAAGGCCGGAAGCAGGGTCAATTCGGCCTGCGGGGCGCGAGCCGGGCGAGGGTGATCAGAGGAGCTGGTGCGGATCGACGTCGACGACCACCTCGGAGCGGACGCCGTGAGCGAGGGCCCGCCGGAGAGCGTGGCGAATCTCCGCCGCGTCGCGGCCTCGCAGCAGGAGCTGGTAGCGCCACTTTCCCTGCAGGCGCTCGAACGGTGCCGGCGCCGGGCCGCTGGTGCGAACCTGCCGGTCGTCGAGATCGGCGGCGAGCCGGGCCGCCAGCCGCCGGGCCTCCTCCTCGACCCGCTCGCGCTTGGAGTCGCGCAGCAGGACCTGGGTCATGCGGGTGAACGGCGGGTAGTGGAAGATGCGACGAAACCGCATCTCCTGCTCGGCGAACGCCGCGTCGTCGTGCTCCAGGGCCGCTCGGATGGCGTAGTGGTCGGGATGGAAGGTTTGGATCACCACGCGCCCGGCCTGCTCTCCGCGTCCCGCCCGACCGGCGAGCTGGGTAAGCAAGGAGTAGGTGCGCTCGACGGCGCGAAAGTCGGGGAAGCTCAGATAGGAATCGGCGTGCAGCACCGCGGTCAGTGCGACACCCGGGAAATGGTGACCCTTCGAGACCATCTGAGTGCCGATCAGGACCCGCGTCTCGCCCCGCGCGAAGCGCTCCAGGATGGCGCTGGTCCCCCCCATCCGGCGGACGGCGTCGCGGTCGAGCAGATCGACGGCGACGTCGGGGAAGATCTCACCGAAGCGCTCCTCGACGCGCTCGGTGCCGGTGCCGACCGGCTCGAGCGCCTCTCCGTCGCAGCTCGGGCAGCGCTGCGGCACCGCCAGGCTGGAGCCACAGTAGTGGCAGACCAGCCGGTGCGGTCGCTGATGGAGCGTGCGCGGCAGGCCACAGTCGTCACAGGAGTGGTCGTGCCCACAGGCGCGACAGAGCAGGATCGGGGCGTAGCCGCGCCGGTTGCGCAGCAGGATGATCTGTTGGTCACGTCCCAGTGATCGATCGATCTCGGTCAGCAGACGCTGGCTGAAGACGACCTCGCCCGGTCGCCGGGGTGCGGGCTCGGCCTTGAGATCGACCAGGATCCCCTCCGGTAGCCTGCCCTGCCCCACCCGTTCGGTGAGTGCGAGCGGTGCGAGTCGCTGCCGCTCGACGTTCCGGCGCGCCTCCAGGCTCGGCGTGGCCGAGACCAGCAATGCCGTGGCGGACCCGTCGCGTGCCCGGACGAGAGCCAGGTCCCGGCCGTGGTATCGTGGTGTCGACTCCTGCTTGTAGGAGGAGTCCTGCTCTTCGTCGACGACGACGAATGCGAGATCGCGCACCGGCGCGAAGATCGCCGAGCGCGGGCCGAGCACGACCCGTGCCTCACCGCTCGCGACCCGCTCCCACTCCTGGTGGCGCTCGGCCCGGCCGAGGCCGGAGTGGAGGATCGCCAACCGGTCGCCGAAACGGTCGCGGACGGTGCGCGCCAGGGCCGGAACGAGAGCGATCTCGGGCACCAGGAGGATCGATCCGCGCCCCGCTTCGAGGGCGTGCTCGACCACCCGCAGGTAGACTTCGGTCTTGCCCGACCCGGTCATGCCGGCGAGCAGGAAGGGGGCGTACCGACCGCCGTCGACCGCCTCGACGAGACGTCGAACGGCGGCCTCCTGGTCGGGACGCAAGACGATCGCCTCCGCTTCGTCCCGGCGCATCAGATGCCGATCGAGCGGCAGTCGATCGAGCTGGGTGAAGCGCCGCAGGACCTCGAGGCGTACCAGGCGCCGCACCACTCCGTCGCTGCAGTCGGCCGCCTCCAGGACCTCCGGCAGGGTGGCGGGACGCCCCACGTCGGCCAGAAACTGCACCACGCGGCGCCCTGGAGCCGAGCGGCCGCAGCGCTCCAGCAGCTCGTCGAGCTCCCCTTTGCCGAGCTCGACCGCCGTGGTGTAGCGGCTTCCACGGGCACCGGGTCGGGAGAGGGCGACGAGCGAGCGGTCGTCGAGTCGGCGGACCACCTCGGCGGCATCGGGCAGCTCGAGGTCGCTCTCGATGTCGG
>JAWVZD010000467.1:0-2837 GCA_033722395.1 Thermoanaerobaculia bacterium
GGGAGGCCGCTGCCCGCCGCAACGCGCCTCGAACCGTTCGCGGCGGACCCCCGTCTCGAGCTCGAATCCCGCACCGCCCGTCACGAGGTGTCGCGTTTCGAGATCGATTCGGTCGGACAGAACCGCCAACCCGCCGACCGCGTCACCGGGCGCTACTACCGGGCCGCCGGATCGGTACCGCGGCCCCTGGTGGTGGTGCTGCCGATCTGGGGCGCCTCGGCCTACCCACAACGGACCACGACACGGCACCTCCTCGGACACCCGATCGCCTCGTCGTTCCATCTGCTGACGATCGACGGCGAGCGCTATCTGTTCGACTGGCGCGCGATGCGACAGGCGGACGACCCGGAGAGCTTCCTCTCCGAGTTGCGGCGTTCGGTGGCGGCGTTCGCGACCACCGTGACCGACGTGCGTCGGCTGCTGCGCTGGGCACGGGCGCGCCCCGAGGTCGACTCGAGCCGCGTCGCCATCGTCGGCTTCAGCATCGGGGCGATCCTGGGCATCGACGTCATGGCACCCGAGCCGCGGCTGGCGGCCGGCGGATTCGTCATGGGGGGCGGCCGTCTGCACGAGATCCTCGCCACCTGCCCGCGGCGGCCGGCTCGGGCGCGGCGCAACATGATCGAGCTCACCGGCTGGTCGCCCGAGGAGTACGAGGCCCGCATCGAGCCGATCCTGGCGCCGGTCGATCCGGTCCACTACGCGCCGGCCATCGACCCGAGCCGCGTGCTGTTCGTCGATGCGGGAGCCGATCGCTGCATCCCGTCGTCGGGGCGCGAGGCGCTGTGGAGCGCCCTCGGGCATCCGGAGCGCCTGACCGTACCGCTCAACCATCGGGCCGCGTTTCTCAGCATGACGCCCCTCTTCGGGCACCGCACGACCCGCCATCTGATCGAGTTCGTCGCGGCCCGACTGGAAGCGCAGCCGACCTCCCGGCCGCTCACCGTCGCCGGCGGCGGCGTGCCCTAGGCGACCTCCGCTTCGACCCTCGCGGTTCGCGGCCTCCGGTATGATGGGTCGAAGTCCGCAACGATCGAACGACCGGGTCGTCCTCGACCCGTCCCCGCGCAGGGGGGAAAGGACCTCCATGTCCATCGCCAAGATCAGTGAAATCTCCGCCACCTCCGAGATCGGGTTCGACGACGCCGTCCGCATGGGGATCGAGCGCGCCTCGAAGACCCTCGAAAACATCACCGGCGCCTGGGTCTCGGAGCAGAAGGTCGACGTCGAGAACGGCAAGATCACCCGCTACCGGGTCAACATGCGGGTCACGTTCGTGCTCTCCGACTGAGCACCGGAGCACCGCGCCAAAGCGCCACCGCTCAACCGAGCCGCACCCGGGGATAGTCGGGGCTCCAGACGAACTCCTCGAGGCGCCGATCGAGCGTCTCCTCGTCGAGCGGCTCGGCGAGCTCCTCGTCGAACGCCACGCGCGCCGTCGCCGCGGCGATGCGGCGCGAGATCGCCCGCAGCTCCCCGAGGCGCGGATAGAGGCTGCCGCGGGCGAGATCGGCCTCCGTGACGCTCGCCGCCAGGGTCTCCGCCGCCGCGGTGAACATCGCGTCGACCACGCGCCGCGCCCCCGAGACCACCACCCCGAGGCCGACACCGGGGAAGATGTAGACGTTGTTTCCCTGGCCGGTCTCGATCAGGCGATCGCCGAAGCGCACCGGCTCGAACGGGCTGCCGGTAGCGATCAGCGCCCGGCCCGAGGTCCATTCGACGAGCTCCTCGGGGGTGGCCTCCGACTTCGAGGTCGGATTGGAGAACGGGAAGATCGCCGGGCGTTCGACGGCGGCCGCCATCTCCTCGACGAGGGAGCGACCGAACAGCCCCGGCTGCCCGGAGGTGCCGATCAGAGCGGTCGGCTCGAGGAGCCGCACCACCTCGTCGAGCTCGAACGGACCGTCGCCGGTGAAGCCGCAGTCGGCCGCCATCTGGCGCGGCCAGACGAACTCCCGTTTGTGGGCGTCGTCGATCGCGCGTCCCTCGACCAGCAGGCCGGTCGAGTCGAGCAGGGCGATGCGACGCAAGATCTCCTCCTCCGCCAGTCCCTCGCGGCGCATCGCATCACGCAGCTGGCGGGCGATCCCGACGCCCGCCGCGCCGGCGCCGGCCAGGACGATACGCTGCTCGGCCATCGGCACGCCGCTCACCCGGCTCGCCGCCATCAGTCCGGCCAACGCGACGCCGGCGGTCCCCTGGATGTCGTCGTTGAACGACGGCAGCCGGTCGCTGTAGCGATCGAGTAGGCGGAAGGCGTTGGCCTTCTTGAAGTCCTCCCACTGCAACAGGGCGTCCGGGAAGCGATCCCGCACCGCTTCGACGAACTCCTCCACCAGCTCGTCGTAGGCGGCGCCGCGCAGCCGCGGACCACGCCAACCGATGTAGAGCTCGTCCTCGAGCAGGTCGCGGTTGTCGGTACCGACGTCGAGGCTGATCGGCAGGCACTGGGTGGGATGAAAGCCCGCCGCGGCGACGTAGAGCGCCAACTTGCCGACCGGGATCCACATCCCCCCGGCCCCCTGGTCGCCCAGTCCGAGGATGCGCTCGTTGTCGGTCGCCACGATCAGCCGCACACCCTCCCAAGGAGCGTGCCCGAGTACCTCGCGCACGCGGCCGCGATCGTCGGGGGTGATCCAGAGGCCTCGCCCCTGGCGGAAGATGTGGCTGAACTCCTGGCAGGCTCGACCGACGGTCGGCGTGTAGACGATCGGCAGCAGGCTCTCGAAGTGATCCGTCAGCAGGCGATAGAAGAGAACCGCATTGCGCCCCTCGAGCGCCACCAGACCGATGAACTGCTCGAGCGGATCACTCTTACGCGTGACGTGCTCCCA
>JAWVZD010000468.1:0-2835 GCA_033722395.1 Thermoanaerobaculia bacterium
CGAGCTCGTCGAGCAGCTCGTCGCGGGCTACGACTGGACCGACTCCGAGGGCGCGACCGAGCCCCTGGACCTCGGCGACATCCTCGTCGTGGCGCCGTTCAACGCTCAGGTGGCACTGCTGTCGGATCGCCTGGGATCGAAGGCGCGGGTCGGCACGGTCGACAAGTTCCAGGGCCAGGAGGCGCCGGTCGTCATCTACTCGATGACCAGCTCGAGCCCCGAGGACGCGCCCCGAGGCATGGAGTTCCTCTACAGCCTGAATCGCTTCAACGTCGCTACCTCGCGCGCTCAGTGCGCCACCATCCTGGTGGCGAGCCCTCCCCTCTTCGAGCCGGAATGCCGCAAGCCACGCCAGATGGAGCTCGCCAACGCCTACTGCCGCTACCGCGAGCTGGCGCGAGTCGAGCCGGGCAGCTGAGACTCGACGAGCAGGCTAAAGATCCCCCTGCCAGCCGCCTGCGCCGACGACTCGGAAACTGCGGATCGTCTGGCCCCAAAGGCCTCGCCTCGACGGGTAGCGGACGGGACCCGGCTACTCGACGGCGATCGAAGATCGCCTAGTAGTCCTGCCGGAAGCTCGTCGCCAGCGTGTAGTAGACCGGCACCGGCTCGCCGGCGGCGTTCCTGGCGGGCTCGAACTTCCACTGCTCGATCGCTTCGACGGCCGCCTCGGAGAGGCCGTAGGGCAAGCCCTTGACGACCTCGAGAACGGTCGGCGTACCGGTCTCGTCGATCACCGCGACTACCACCACGTCGCCGTTGATGCCGGCCTGCGAGCCCTCCTGGGTGTACTCGGGAACGACCCTCTCGAGCACCGTGGGCGGCGTGATCTCGCCCTCGGCGAAGACCGGCGGCGCCGGACCCTGCAGATACTCCAGGCGCTGGCGGGCGAGAGCGGCGTACGGGCCGGTCGGATCGCGCTTCAGGTAGTCGACGTAGAACTCGGTGGCGTACGGCCGGTCACCGGCGGTCTCGAAGATCCGCCCCAGCAGGTAGAAGACCTGCGGCACCGTCTCGGCCGAGGTCCGCCCGGCGTTGACGAAGAAGGTCTTCGCCATCTCCATGTTCTCGCCCCAGGCTCGGGTCTGGTGCGGCAGCTGGTCGCCCCAGTCGGCCAGATAGGCCGATTCGTAGTAGGAGCGGCCGGTCAGATAGGCGAGCTCGGCCTGCTCGGCCGGGGTCTCGGCGAGCGGCCGCGCCTCGACCGCCTTGGCGACGGCCTTCTCGTACTGGCCCGACCGGTGGTAGGCCCGCACGAGAGCGAGAGCGACCTCGATCGAGCCACCGTCGACGACGCGCTCGGCGCGCTCGTAGCGCCGGATGGCGTCGTCGAGGTCACCGCTCGCCATCAACTCGTCGCCCTCTCCGACGAGGCGCGCGGCGCGGGGTGGAAGCTCCTCGCTCGCGGCTGCCTGCGGGCCTGTCACGGCGAGTAGCGGAGCGAACAACAGAACGGTCAGGATCGATGCGGTCTTGGTGGTGTTCTTCATAGCGCGGGCATTGTATCCGGACTGTCGGCGGACGGACCAACGGAGACGCCGAGGGCGGCCTCAGCCCCTCGCGAACGGAGTTCGGTGGAGCCGACTCCGGATCCGGCTACCGTGACGACTCGCCACCCCCGTCGTGCTCGCCCTTCCCGGGTCGCGCCGATCGGCCATCGCCGTCCGAGCGCTCCTCCAGGGCCCGCTTGGCCCAGTAGCGCCCAGCGGCGATGAGCGGCTTCGCTCGATCGAACTCGTGCATGCGACCGGCGTTCTTGGGAATCTCGATCAGGATGTCGGCCGGATAGGCAGCGAGGTGGAAGCGCACGATCGCCGCCTGCATGGCGTCGAGCGCCTCGAGCAGGACCTCGGTCACGCCGAGCTGCTGCTGCTTCTCGCGCTTCTCGTCCGACTCCCAGCCGAGCTTCTCCTGTAGGTCGTCGATGAAGCGGTCGATCGAGCGCCGGTAGCGGTCGACGGTGGTCTCGGGCGCCTCGGATCTGTCGGCGTCGGGACCGTACGGCTCGTCGACGTCGGGGCCCAGGAGGCTCACCGCGATCGTCACGTCGGTCGGATCGCGCGTCGCGGCGGCCACCGGCACCGGGTTGAGCAGTCCGCCGTCGACCAGCTTGCGGTCGCCGACCTGGTGCGGCACGAACAGGCCGGGAATGGCGATCGAGGCCCGGATGGCGTCGAACAAACTACCCTGCCGCAGCCAGATCTCGCGATGCTCGATGACGTCGGTGGCCACGGCGGTGAACGGAATCGGCAGGTCCTCGATGTCGTGGTCGCCGACGAGCTCGCGCAGGGCCTCGATGACGTGATCGCCTTTCATCATCCCCTCCTCCGGGATGAGCGAGACGTCGAGCAGCCGCACCACGTCCCAATCGGTGAGCTCGGAGACCCAGCTCTCGTAGTCGTCGAGCTTGCCGGCGGCGTAGCAGCCACCGATGACGGCACCCATCGAGCAGCCGACGACCGAACGGATCTCGAAGTCGCGCTCCTCGAGCTCCCGGATGACACCGATGTGGGCGAGCCCGCGGGCGCCGCCGCTTCCGAGAACGAGACTGATCGTTCGGCTCATTGCGATTCCTTTCCGTCCCACAGTCTACTTCCCCGGATCTCGTCGGCGGCTCCGGACCCCAACTCGCGACCGAGGCGACGGCGATACCAGCCGAGCGCCGGTTCCGGACTACCGACTGTTCGATTCCGGGACTCGAATCCCGCAACCGAACACTTACGGACACCGCCGACTGATCCTCCAACTGCTGAATATAAGAGGGTTACGCCTTTGCTCCGGCTTGGCACGCTCGCTGCTCTAGAGACGCGGGAGGAGCGAGAGCATGGACATCGA
>JAWVZD010000469.1:0-2818 GCA_033722395.1 Thermoanaerobaculia bacterium
GATCTCGTTCAGATCGATGCTCTCCTCCGAGATGCTCACGATCTTGCCGTGATTGCGCCCCAGGTAGTTGCCCACCTGCACGCGGTGGATGGTCCCGTCGGGGCTTCGCACGATGCCCCACAGCTCCTCGTCGAGCTCGAGCGTTCCCATCATCCGCAGGCTGTCGAGGGAGTAGTTCTCGAGCTCCTCGCGGTTGCGGTCGAAGTTCGGCCGGATCCCCGAGTCGGTCGCGGCGAGCGCCTCGCCGGGCTGCGGCGCCTCCTCCTTGTAGAACGGCTCGAACGGGTCGACGCCGTCGGAGGAGCTGTAGCTGTAGACCTCGTAGGGCTCCACGGGCGGCAGCTCGTCGATGCGGGTGCCCTTTCTCGACAGCACCTCCTGGGCATAGGCCCGGAGATCGCTCATGTCCTGCTCGACGCAGCCGGACAGCGCGAGCGCGGCCGCCGCGAGGAGCGCGGCCCTCGACGCGGCGCAAAGCGCGGCGCGGGGGGACGACGGGTTCGCGGCGCTCATCTGCGCGAGCCCTTCTGGCCCTTCGACTTCTGCGCCTCGGCCGCGATCTCCTCCTCGTCGAGGTAGCGATAGGTCTTCGCGATCATGTTCATGCGCAGGCGCGTCGGCTCGTCGGCGCTCGGCGTGGCGGAGCCCGGGCCGGTGCCGCCGATGGGCGTGATCTGGATGTCGTGCTGGGTCACGATGCGCGGCAACGCGGCCACCGCGCTGATGAACTCGCCGAACTCGTGGTAGGTGCCGGTGACGACGATGTTGATGGGCTGGACGGCGTAGAACTCCTCGGGCTGCTCGTTCTGGGGCTTGAACAGCTCGAACTCGAGCCCTGCCGCGAGCCCGGACTGGGAGATGTCGACCAGCAGCCCCTCGATCTCGGTGCGGTCGGGCAGCAGCCGCAGCATCGCGCCGAAGCTCTGCTTCATCTCCGCGAGCTGTTGCTTGAGCGGCTCGAGGTTGGCCGCCTTGCGCTGCTTGGTCTCGAACACCTGCTTGAGCTCGCCCTCCTCGCGCTGCACGCGCTCGAGCGTCGCGATCTGGTGCTGGACGATGAAGTAGTAGCCGGCGCCGAGCACTGCGGCGCAGATGAGCAGCAGCACCATGCCCTTGACCAGGCCGGGCCAGCTGCCGATGTTGTTCGGATCGAGGTTGCGGAGATCGTTGAGGTTCATGACGACTTCTCGGCCTCCTGCGCCTCCTTCTTCGCCTTCTCCACCTGGGTGACGTTGAGATCGAAGTTGCTGAGCTTGATGTCGCTGCCCTGCTCGCCCGGCGTGCTGCGCGGCTGGCTGACGGCCTTGATCTCGAGCAGGTTCGGATCGGTGAACCACTCCGAGGCCTCGAGCTGGCGCATCAGGGAGGACACGCGCGCGTTGGACTGCGCGATGCCCTTCATGTTGATGGCGCTGCCCTTCTGCTGGATCTGCGTGTAGAAGACGCCGTCCGGGAGCGTCTTCACGATGGCGTCCACCACGTGAACGATCTCGGGCCTGCTCGACTGCAGCTGCTGGATGATGCGCATGCGCGCGAGCAGGCGTTCCTTCTCACGGTCGAGGTCCTGGATCTCCTTGATCTTCTTGTCGAGCGCGGCGATCTGCTGCTCGAGGAAGGCGTTGCGGGACTCCTGGAAGTCGATGCGCTGCTGGTAGTGCCAGTCGACGACGAAGACGACGCCCGCCATCAGCGCCGCCACCACGAACGACATCACGCCGAATTCCTTGTTGCGGCGCTTTCTGAGCTCCTCGCGCCAGGGAAGAAGGTTGATGTGTGGCATCAGTACGCGGTCCTCATGGCCAGGCCGCAGGCAATCATCAGCGAAGGCGCGTCGTTGGCGAGGATCTGGGGGTTGACGCGGCTGCTGAGCGACATGTCCGCGAACGGGTTGGCGATGATCACCTCCACCCCGGTCTTCGCCGCGATGGTCTCGTCGGCGCCCGAGATGGACGCGCAGCCTCCGGCGAGCACGATGCGGTCCACCTGCCCGATCTGACTGGAGGAGTAGAAGAACTGGAGCGAGCGGTTGACCTGCTGCGCCATCGATTCCTTGAACGGCTCGAGCACCTCCGGGACGTAGTTGTCGGGCAGCCCGCCCTGACGCTTGGCGAGGCCCGCCTCCTCGTAGGTGAGCCCGTAGCGGCGTTGGATCTCCTCGGTGAGCTGCTTGCCGCCGAACACCTGCTCGCGGGCGTAGACGATGCCGAGGTCGGTGAGCACGCTCAGCGTGGTCATGGTGGCGCCGATGTCCACCAGCGCGATGGTCTCGCCCTGTCCGCACGTCGGGAGGTTGCGGGCGATGAGGCCGAACGCGTTCTCGAGCGCGAACGCCTCGACGTCGACGATCTTGCAGGTGAGCCCCGCCTCCTCCGCGGCTGCCACCCGCAGATCCACGTTCTCCTCTCGCGAGGCGGCGAGCAGCACGTCGACCTGGTCCGGGTCCTTCTCCGAGGGGCCGAGGATCTCGAAGTCCAGGTTCACCTCCTCGAGCGAGTAGGGGATGTACTGGTCCGCCTCGAGCTCGATCTGGCTCGCGAGCTCGTCCTCGCCGAGGTTGCCCGGCATGGAGATGATCTTGGTGATGACGGCCGAGCCGGCCACGGCCAGCGCCGCCAGCTTGTTCTTGGTGCCGGAGCGGCGCGCGGCACGGCGGATGGTCTCGCCCACCGCCTCGACCTCGGTGATGTTCTTCTCCACCACCGCGTTCGGCGGCAGCGGCTCGACGGCGTAGGCCTCGACCCGGTAACGGTCGCCGCTGCCCGACAGCTCGAGCAGCTTGACCGCCGTCGAGCTGACGTCCACGCCCAGTACGTGGGGC
>JAWVZD010000470.1:0-2805 GCA_033722395.1 Thermoanaerobaculia bacterium
CCGGGCGTGGTCGGGCGGCGCGCGCCTCGAGCAGCCGTGCGCGCAGTGGATCGAGATCGGCCAGAAGCTCCTCGCGGGTCATCTGGCGCTGGGCGGCCTGGACCCGCAGCGGGCGCGGCAGGTGGAGCACGTATTGCGAGCCCTCGAAGAACGGCGCCCCGTCGAACCCGAGGAGCGGCGCGGCGAACTCGAAGTCCTCCTCACCCAGCACCTCTCTGAGCTCGTCGCGGCTCCAGACGTAGTAGGCGCCCTCCTCCCCCTCGGTCTCGGCGTCGAGAGCGCTCCAGAAGAAGCCCTCCGGGGCGAGCATCTCGCCCTCCAAGTAGCCGATCGTCTCGCGCGCCACCCGTGCCGCCTCCGGATCTCCGGTACGCGCCCATTCGAGGGCATAGAGCTCGAGCAGCAGGCCGTTGTCGTAGAGCATCTTCTCGAAGTGCGGGATCTTCCACTCGGCATCGGTGGCGTAGCGGTGAAAGCCCCCGCCGAGCTGGTCGAAGAGCCCGCCGCGCGCCATCTGGTCGAGCGTGCCGGTCAGCATCTCCGCCGCCCGTTCGTCCTCCGTCGCCACCTCGGCCAGCAGATAGAGGTTGGCCGGCGTGGGAAACTTAGGCGCTCCACCGAAGCCTCCCCATCTCGGATCGTAGAGGCGCTCGAGCGCCCGCACCGAACGCCCGACGACCGACGCGTCGGGCGGCGACGGCGCCGGGGCGTTGCGGCGCTCGAGGTAGTGCGACAGCGCCCGTCCGACGCTCTTCGCCTGCTCCTCGATCTCTTCGCGGCGGTTCTTCCACGCCTCGGCGAGCGAGGTGACGACGCGTCGGAACGAGGGCTGCCCGTGCCGCTCCTCGGGCGGGAAGTAGGTGCCGGCGAAGAACGGCTCGAGATCGGGGGTGAGGAAGACCGAGTTCGGCCACCCGCCGTGCCCGGTGAGGATCTGCGTGGCCACCATGTAGATCTCGTCGAGGTCCGGCCGCTCCTCGCGATCGACCTTGATCGAGACCAATTCGCGGTTCATCAGCTCGGCGACGCTCTCGTCGGCGAACGACTCGCGCTCCATGACGTGGCACCAGTAACAGGTCGAATAGCCGACCGACAGGAAGATCGGCTTGTCTTCGCGCCGCGACCGTGTCAGCGCCTCCTCACCCCACGGGTACCAGTCGACGGGGTTGTGCCGGTGAAGCAGGAGGTACGGACTGCTCTCCCCGGCGAGACGGTTCTCGGACCGAGTCGATTCGCTCATGCAGACCATTGTAGCGAGCCTGGTCGTGCGCGCCTCCTGCTAGGATGCCGCGGACCCTTCCACCACTCGATCGTGCGACTCGCCGGGACTCGTCCCTCGGAACAGACGATGCCGAGCGCCTATTCGGTGCTCTTCGTCCTGGCGCTGATCAACCTGCTCAACTACCTCGACCGCTTCGTGCTGAGCGCGGTCCTCCCTTGGATCGAGCGCGATTTCGCCCTCAGCGGCTTCGAGTCGGGTCTGCTCGGCAGCACCTTCATGCTCCTCCACCTCGCCGCGTCCCCGCTCACCGGTTACCTCGGCGACCGCACCTCGCGCAAGCGATTGATCGCGGCGGGGATCTTCCTGTGGAGCCTGGCGACGGTCGGCAGCGGGCTGGTCTCGAGCTACCGCGGCCTGCTGGTGATGCGCGCCGTGGTCGGCATCGGCGAGGCGAGCTACGCGGTAGTGGCACCGGCCATGATCGCCGATCTGTTCTCCGAGGAGCGCCGTGGTCGGATGCTGGCCCTCTTCTACCTCGCCATCCCGGTCGGTACCGCCCTCGGGTACGTCGTCGGCGGCGCGATCGGCGAGCACTACGGCTGGCGAGCCGCCTTCTTCGTCGCCGGGGCGCCGGGCCTCGTCGCCGCCGCCGCGGCACTGGTGCTTCCCGAGCCGCCGCGCGGACTCGCCGACGAGGAGACCGGCGAGGTCCCGCCGAAGACCGCCCGGGCGGCCTGGTCGCGCGTCGCCCGTTCGCCGGTCTGGTGGTACGACACCCTCGGCACCGCTCTGGTGACCTTCACCCTCGGCGCCCTCGCCTTCTGGATGCCGACCTTCCTGATCCGCCACCACGGCTCGCGCGGCGACGTGATGGGCTGGCAGCTCGGCGGCATCCTGCTCCTGGCCGGGCTGACGGCGACCCCGCTCGGCGGCGCGCTCGGCGACCGGCGGGCGCGGCGTCGCGAGGGCGGCCATCTCGAGGTCTCGGCGATGGCGCTCTTCGCCGGTGCGCCGCTCATCGCGCTCATCCCGGCGACCACCCGACTGTCGACGACGATCGTCCTCTCGTTCGCCTGCCTCTTTCTCCTCGGCCTCACCATCGGCCCGATCAACGCCGTGCTGGTGAGCTGCGTGCCGGCGCGGGTCCGCGCCACCGCGGTGGCGCTCAATCTGGTCGTCGTCCATCTGTTGGGCGACGCCGTGTCGCCCTGGCTGGTCGGCTGGGTGAGCGATTCGATCGGCCTGCCGCGCGCCATCGCTCTGACGGCGATCCCGGTGGCGCTGGGCGGCCTTCTGCTGGCCCGAGGCGCCCAACAGGTCAACCGCCGGCACGCCGGCCTGCGCTACGTACGCTCCTGAACGGCGGCGGGATCGAGTCGGAACCGCGCCACGCTCAGACGGCTGCCGGGCTCCGGCCGAGTGTTCGAGCCAACCAGGAGACGACCTGCGACTCGAGGCCGAGAGGTCCTCGTTCGCCGAGATCGAGGTCGGGGGCGAAGCCGACGTGACCGCCGTCGACGCGGCGCACCTCGATCGCTTCGGACGCCCGCGCCAGGTACGGCTCGAGGCTGGCGATCGGCACC
>JAWVZD010000471.1:0-2794 GCA_033722395.1 Thermoanaerobaculia bacterium
ACCCGCGAGCCGAGGGCGCGGGTCATCTCCCGCCATCCCTCCCAGTCGTCCTCGGCCAGGCCGTCCTCGATCGACACCAGGGGATAGCTGTCCAGCCACTCGTCGTAGAGAGCGACCAGGTCGGCGCTCGCCAGGTCGCTTCGCCCCTCCCCGGGAAGGGCGTAGACCACCTCGTCGCCGTCCGACTCGACGGCGAGCTCGCTCGCCGCGACATCGAGCGCCAGGACGACGTCGTCACCCGGCCGGTAGCCCGCCGCCTCGATCGCCTCGAGCAACAGGTCGAGCGCTTCGCGGTTGCTCCCCAAATCGGGCGCGAAACCACCCTCGTCTCCCACCGCGGTGACCAGCCCGCGCTTCTTGAGCACCGCTCTGAGGATCTGGTAGATCTCGGCCCCGGCGCGCAGCGCCTCGTCGAAGAGCTCGAAGCCGACCGGCACGATCATGAACTCCTGGATGTCGACCGAGTTGTCGGCGTGCGCCCCGCCGTTCAGCACGTTGAGCATCGGCACCGGCAGCACCGTCGCACCGGGGCCGCCGAGGTAGGAGTAGAGGGAGAGGCCGCTCGCCCGCGCCGTCGCCTTGGCGACCGCCAACGACACACCGAGAATCGCGTTGGCACCCAGGCGACTCTTGTCGTCGGTGCCGTCGAGCGCCACCATGCTGCGATCGATCAGCGCCTGGTCCCGGGCGTCCATCCCGGCGAGCTCGGGCCCGATCTGCTCCTCGACGTGCCGCACCGCCGTCCGCACCCCTTTGCCGCCGTAGCGCTCCTCCCCGTCGCGCAGCTCGAGCGCCTCGCGCGTGCCGGTCGATGCCCCCGACGGCACCGCCGCTCGTCCCGACGCACCGCTGACCAGGAGACACTCCACCTCCAAGGTCGGATTCCCCCGCGAGTCGAGGATCTCGCGCGCGAACAGCTCGTCGATCGTGTACACACACCCTCCCTTGGATCGTCTGGCGCAAGGCTATCGCAAAACCGGCTGCGACTCTGCGGGGAGCTGCGAGAGCGAGCTCTGGAGTCAAACCGGCGATTGACACTCGCCGAGTCCCTGTGCGATCATTTGCGTTCGCCCCGGAAGGGGCACCTGCCGCGGGGTGGAGCAGTCTGGTAGCTCGTTGGGCTCATAACCCAAAGGTCGCAGGTTCAAATCCTGCCCCCGCAACCAACCGATTCGACCCTGTCGGCCGCGGCATCTCGCCGCTCGGCCGACAGGGTTTTTTTCTCCTCGCGCCCATCGGATCGGATCTCGGCACCGAGCGAGTAGAATCGAGGACCCGATGTCCTCCGAAGCCACCGACCTGTCGCCCCCCGTGCTCCTGGTGGCGATGCCGCAGATCCAAGACCCCTTCTTCCGCCAGAGCGTCGTCCTTCTGGTCGACCACCAGCCCGAGGGCAGCTTCGGCCTGATCCTCAACCGCCCGACCGAGCTCAGCGTCGCCGAGGTGCTGTCGGGACTCGATATCGAGTGGGGTGGCGGCGAGGACTCGATGACCCACTTCGGCGGACCGGTGCAGCCGCAGCTCGGCACGGTGCTGTTCGATCCGGCCGCGATCTCGCTGGAGAATCCCGACGACACGGTGCTGGCACTGTACGAGGGCGTCGCCCTGACCCAACACATCGGCGACCTGGGCCGGATCGCGGCCACGCCCCCGACCTGTTTTCGTCTGTTGCTGGGCTACGCGGGCTGGGGCGAAGGTCAGCTCGACGAGGAGTTGGTGCGCAACGACTGGTTGCTCGCTCCCCTCTCGGTCGAGCTGCTGTTCGCCGCCGACAGCGCCTCGATCTGGCGCCGCACCCTGGCCTCGATCGAGGTGGAGCCCGAGAACCTCCCCGCCGCGCCCGGCGACGGCGGAGGCGACAGCGTCAACTGACCGCATCGATGGCCGCCACCTCCAGCCGACCGATGACACCGGGGCTCGCCGCGCGCGAGTCGAAGCGCGAGCGCCGCGAGCGCACGGCGGAGATTCTCACCCGACTCGGCGAGGAGTATCCCGACAGCGACTGTGCACTCGAGCACCGCGACGCCTTCGAGCTCCTGGTGGCGACCATCCTGTCGGCGCAGTGCACCGACGAGCGCGTCAACCAGGTGACACCAGCCCTCTTCGACCGTTTCCCCACCGCCGCCGATCTCGCCGGCGCCGCCCTCGGCGAGCTCGAGGAGCTGATCCGCAGCACCGGCTTCTATCGCAACAAGGCACGCGCTCTGAAGGGGCTCGGCCAGGCCTTGGAGAAAGATCACGACGGCGAGGTACCCCGCACGATGGAGGAACTCATCCAGCTGCCCGGCGTCGGTCGCAAGACCGCCAACGTGGTGCTCGGCAACGCCTTCGGCATCGAGGCGGGCATCGTCGTCGACACCCACGTCGGACGCCTGTCCCGGCGCCTGGGACTCACCGCGGAGAAGAACGCCGTCGAGGTGGAGGACGATCTCGTCGAGCTGGTACCCGAGGGCGTCTGGACTCTGTGGGCCCACCTGCTCATCGACCACGGCCGCGCCGTCTGCCGGGCACGCCAGCCGCAATGCCCGGAGTGCGTTCTGGCCGATCTCTGCCCCTCTGCCGAGATCTGATCTCCGGCCTAGCGACCGGTCTGAAGCGAGAGGAGTGACCATGTCCGAGGCATCCGGTTCGACAGACTCACGCCGCCATCCCCCACCTCGCAAGGCGCTGGTGACCGGAGCCAGCTCGGGGATCGGCCGCGCCACCGCCGTCGCTCTCGCTTCGGCCGACTTCGAGGTGGTGCTCGCGGCGCGTCGTCTCGATCGCCTCGAGGCGATCGCCGAGGAGATCGGCG
>JAWVZD010000472.1:0-2791 GCA_033722395.1 Thermoanaerobaculia bacterium
AAGGAGTGGGGGAAACGAATCATCTGAGGAAAGGACCGTCATGATCGACCGACACGACTATCCCGTCACAGTCCGCTGGAGCGACGGCAAGGAGGGTATCGCCACGAGCCGCGATCGGCTGCCCGAGCTCCGGGTCGCGACGCCACCGGAGTTCGCTGGCCCACCACATCACTGGAGTCCCGAGCACCTCTTCGTCGCCTCCGCCGCCTCCTGCTTCATGACCACCTATCTGGCGATCGCCGAGGCTTCGCGACTCGAGATCGAGGGCCTCGAAGTGCCGGCGACCGGAACCCTGGTGCGCGGCGACGACCGACGCTACTCGATCGAGCGCATCACGCTCGCCCCGATCATCCGCCTGACCGACGAGGCCGATCGCGACAAGGCGGCAAGGCTGGCGGAGAAGGCCGAGGCGGCCTGCCTCGTCACCCGCTCGATGCGCTCCTCGATCGCCGTCGAGCCGACCTTCGAGGTCGTCTCCGAGCCGGCGCTGATCGACACACGAGGTACACGATGAGCTACTACTACGCGCGGAAGTTCGACCTGCCGTTCGACCTCGCGGTCGAAAGTGTCGTCGCCGAACTCGAGGAGCAGGGCTTCGGCATCCTCACCGAAATCGACGTCGCCCAGACCCTAGAGAAGAAGCTCGGGGAGACCTTCCGTCCCTATCGCATCCTCGGCGCCTGTAACCCGGCGTTCGCCCACCGAGCCCTCCTCGCGGAGGACAAGATCGGCACTATGCTGCCGTGCAACGTCGTCGTGCAGCAGCTCGACCGCGAGGTGGAAATCGCCGCCGTCGATCCCCTCGCCTCGATGCAGGCGATCGACAACCCCGAGCTGGCCGAGCTCGCCCGGGAAGTGGGAAATCGGTTGCGCGCTGCGGTGGACGCCGTCTGACCGCTCGGCAGCGAGGAGCAGCCCTTAGAAGAGCGGTGGCGTGTCGTCCTTCTTCTTCTCGGCTCGACCCCGACCCTTGCCCGGATGACCACCCTCCTCGGGTCGGCCGCTGCCACGGTCGACGCCGTGCCCGGGTTGCCGGGCACCTGGTCGTTCTGCGTGCTGCTGGTGGTCCCGCCAATGACTGCGAGCGATCGCTACGTGGTCGTGGCCCTCGGCCCGCATCTCGATCACCCGATGGCGATCGACCCCGTAGTGATCCGAGAGAAATCTCAGGTTGACCAGGTCGACGATCTCGCGATCGCTCAGCCGGATGTTCCTCCAGTCCTTCCGGGGTTTGTTCCGGTAGTAGCCCCAGGCCTTTCCGTAGGGAGGACCGGGATCCCTCTCGAAGGGAACATAGTACGCCTCCGGACCGACGCCGTACCGCCGGCTGATCTCCATCCAACTGTGCCCAGCGGCATGCAGCTCGACGATCTCGCGCGGACGTACATCGGCTCGGGTGGCGATATGAAAGACCACCGGCACCTCTTCGGCTCCGAGATGGCCGCGAAGAGCCAGCACTTCGTCCCGAGGCGCTTGGTAGTAGTCGCTCACTCCGAAGTAGAACGGCGCTATGTCGATGTCGATTTGATCGTCGGCCAACAATGGCAACGAAGAGGCCAGCGCCAGCACGACCGCTATCGTGAACGTCGGCAACGAACTCCGTTTTCTTCTCATGATTCCTCCTTCGGCGACCCACTCTTCTCGCGGTGTGGCTCGCTCCTACCATTCGTAGGCGCAAGGAATATGCCAGCCCGAAAAGAGCTCGGCAGACTGCGGTGTGTGGCGCGAAAAGGCCGCCGTCAGTTCGTCCGGGAGACCGATACCGGCGCGAGGCTCCTCCAGAACCGGAAAGATTTCCCCCTACCGACGGGGCGACTCGACCGGAACCGACAGGAGCTCGTCAGCCTCCACCCCGTCGGCCTAGTCCTCTTCCCAATCCCAGAAATAGTCCTTGTTGGTCAGCGGCTCCTCCACCTCGACTTCGAGATCGGCGACGGGAAGACCGATGTCGACGCCCGAGCGGGCGCTGTCGCGTCGGATGAGCGCCAGCTGCTCTTCGAGATCACGGGTCTCGTTTTCCCAGTACTCGGAGGTTCCGAAGTGAGGCCAACCCTGCCGGAACGCCGGATCGTCCCAGCGCCTCGCCAGCCAGACGGCGTAGCGCACCAGCCTCAGCCCACGCAGCGGCTCGATCAGGCGCAGGCTGGCGCGATCGAATCGCCGGAACTGCTCGTAGCCCTCCAGAAAGATACCGCGCAGCCGCTCGGTCTCCTCGTCGCGCCCCGGCAGCGCGAGCCAGAGATCCTGCACCGCCGGACCCGGCGCCATGTCGTCGAAATCGAGCAGGTTGAACTCCCGGTCCCGCAGCAAGACGTTGCCGAGATGGAGGTCGGCATGGATGCGGTGGATGTCGACCTCGGCCATCAGGCGATCGGCGAGATCGCCGATCGTCTCGGCGGTGTCGAAGTACCGCCTCTCGAGCGCCGCCGGGAAGTCGTAGTTCTCCTCCAGCCAGGCGAGCGGGCGGCGGACGAAATGCTCGGCATCGAGGGGACGGCGACTCGGGGCTTCGCTCGCCGCGCCGACGTTGTGGAGCCGCCCGACCAGCATCCCCAGCCGGCGCGCCAGCGGAGCGTCGAGCTCGTCCGGGGCGCGGCCGCCGCGGCGGTCGGAGAGGCTGTAGTAGATACCGTCGACCTGCTTGAGCGTCGTCCCGTCAGGAAACGGGCGCACGGTCGCGACCGGCAGCTCGGCGGCGTCGAGCTCCGTCAGGAAGCGGTGCTCCTCGAGGATCTGCTCGTCGCTCCAACGACCCGGGCGATAGAACTTCCCCACCACCCGTTTCCCCGAG
>JAWVZD010000473.1:0-2791 GCA_033722395.1 Thermoanaerobaculia bacterium
ACATTTCATGTCTTTTAATCGACCTTCAATTCACTGTATCGGGTCGCTTGGGCTCCGAGTCGACCGCTGGCCGGTCTCTTGTGGCGGTGTGACGGGGACTAGAAGGTACGGAGCCGGCCGCAACGACTCGGCTCGGGAGGGGGCGGGGTTTACGACCCGTCGGTGGGGAGGTTCTCGAGGGCGTTGACCAGGTCGGCGGCGGCCAGGGTCGGCCACTGAGCGAGCTCGTCAGCGCCGAGGTGCCGGGTGTCGGCCCAGAGGATCGTACGGTCGGTGCCGCGCACCAACTTGAGCGTGATGGCGAAGTCGCTGTGCTCGTCGAAGGTCAGCGAGCTGGTGACGTGATAGCCGGCGCGATCGGAGCGCGGCGTGTCGTCGCCGTCGGAGTCGTCGACTGGCGCGGTGATGTCGAGTCGACCGGAGTAGTCGGTCACCAAGATCCGGACCAGGGTGTCGGTCAACGAGACCGCCGAGGGTCGCACCTGAGCCCCGTCGCTACCGTCCTGCATCGGGTAGATCACGACGCGCGGCAGCGGTGCCGAGCTCGTCGGTACGAGCCGCCCCCACAGGAGGGAAAAGCCCAGGACGATTGCCACCGCGACCAGCAGCACGATCAGGCGGGCGCGTGGCAGTCTCCTCTCCTTCGAAGCCGGAGCGGAGCTCGGCTCGGCGCGTGAGACGAGCGGGGTTTCCGACAACTCCACCGGCGCGATGAAGCGGTATCCCTGGCGCGGGACGGTCTCGATGAACTGCGGATCCTGGGGCTCGTCGCGCAGCGCCTTGCGCAGATGGAGGAGCGCGCTGTTGATGCCACGCTCGTGATCGAGGTACTCCTCGTCGCCCCACAGATGGTGTCGGATCTCCTCGCGTGACACCGTCTGGCCGGCCCGGGAGAGGAGAAGCTCGAGAACCTGGAGCGCCTGGGGTCGGACCTTGATCGTCTCGCCTTCTTCGACCAGGCGAGCTGGGGAGGTGTGGAACTCGAAGGTTCCGAAACGGAAGTGTCTCGCGGTGGCCAGAACAGGTCCCTCCTTCTGCACTGGTTCGTCGACGAGCGGGACTACGCCGGCTGGCATCGTCATGATCTCCTTGCTCGAGTTACGCAAGAATCGCGCCGACGGTTTGTGAAAAAAGATCCACACCGCAGAGGTCGAGCGACCTCTGGGGGTGAAACGATCTGTCGGCACTCGTCGATCATCGGAGCTCGTGCATCGCCGGGACCCCTCTGGTACTTGGACGGCGTAGCGGCGCCGCGGGTTGACCCGTCGTCGCGTAAGAGGGTCGCCGGACGGAGGATCCTTCGTACTTATGAAACGTCCGAAGGGGCGCGAGGGTTTCATCACGGTGGGTTGCGGGCGAGCTCGAGGCTGCATCTGGGGGGCGCGTGGCTCGGGGCGAGGGCTTCTGTGGCTCGCCCCCAGCGAGCGGTGTGGGCCGACCGCCGGACGGTCGAGCGGCGATAGACTGCAGCCATGCGAAGCAAGCCGCAAGATCTCGACATCACCGAGCGATACAAACTGCTCATCGGTTGCATCGTGCCCCGTCCGATCGCCTTCGTCTCGACCGTCTCGGCCACCGGTGTCGCCAACGTCGCGCCGTTCTCCTTCTTCAGCGGTGTCGGCTCGAATCCGATGACCCTGCTCTTCTGTCCCGGAAACGCCGCCGATGGGAGCGAGAAGGACACGCTGCGCAACGCGAAGCCCGTCGCCGAAGGGGGTGGAGGCGACTTCGTGGTCAACCTGGCACGCGAGGACTACGTGCGCCAGGTGGTTGCCGCAGCGGAGATCCTGCCGCCGGAGGAGAGCGAGTTCACGGCGGTCGGCCTGACCGAGGAAGAAAGCGAGATCGTGCGGTCGCCGCGCGTGGCCGAGTCTCCGGTGGCGTTCGAGTGTCGCACCCTGCAGGTGATCCGCACCAATCCCGGACGACCGGCGGGGGGCAACGTCGTGCTGGGCGAGGTCGTCTACGTGCACATCGACGACGAGCTGCTCGACGATCGCATGCGGGTCGACCCGGCCCGACTGCGGGCTGTCGGACGGATGGGAGGAGCCGGCTACTCGACCACCCGTGACCGCTTCGAGATCCCGCGCGGCCTGGCCGCCCTCGAGGTGCCAGATCCGTTCGGCGAGCTCTGAGCCGTCGGGCTATCGATCGACGTACCCCGGGCGAAAGCGGACCCGCGCGCGCGGCTCGTCGACCCGTACGCGTACCCGGCGCCAGTCGCCGTCGTGGTAGCGCTCGGAGGGGTAGTACCCGAGAACGTACTGGCTGCGGAGCTCGCGCATGATGTCCTCGAAGGCCTCGCCGATCTGATCGATCCCTTCGAGCACCACGATTCGCCCGCCGCTCTCCTCGACCGCCGCCGTCAGCCCGTCCCATTCGGCTCGGTTCTCCTCGAAGTCGCGCCACACCGACGAGAAGCTCTGTCGGCGTTGTTTCTCCCGACGGATCCAGTAGACGAGGCAGTCGCTGCGGCGGATCTTCCAGGCGACGTCGGCGATACCGAGCGCCGAGAGGACGTCGGCGCCGTCCGACACCATGATCACCACTCGGCGTCCGCGCCGGGCATCGAGCAGTCGGAGGGCGGCGTAGAGATGGTCGTTCAGCGCCGTTCCACCGCGTGCTTCGACGCCCTCTAGCTCACTGATCAGCGCTTCGCTCCGGGGCGAGAACCGTGTCGCCGCAAGAGTGCGATCCGAGAACAGCATGACCATCGCCTCGTCGAGCGGTGCCATGTTGTGGACGAAGGTGCGCGAGCCCTCGAGCGCCGCCGTCAATGCACCGCCGCGCA
>JAWVZD010000474.1:0-2783 GCA_033722395.1 Thermoanaerobaculia bacterium
AGCCCGGCCACCGGCTCGGCCAAGGCCCATCAGCTCGAGCAGAAGGCGTTGCTCGAGCTGGCCTTCCGCTGAAGAGATCCCGCGATCACGCTGGCGTGCGATCCGTCGCTGCCCGGAAACGTGGCGAATTGCTAGAGTGCTGCCATGACTCGTCGGCACCTCCAGTCGCTCGTCTGCGTCGCCGCCGCCCTCCTGGCATCGGCGGCGCTCTCCGCCGCGCCGCTCGAGCTCGTCGGCCCGGCGAGCACCCTGGGCTGCGAGGTCGTGCGCGGCGAGACGGTCGCCTTCCTCGCTCCCGACCGCGGTATCGTCCTGCTGGGCACCCGGCCGTTCCCGGGCAGCACATCGGTCGGCACGATCGACGGCGACCGCCTGTCGGGCTCGCTGGCCGGCTACGGCGAGCTCGATCTCCAGCTCGCGGCCGGACCCCCCGGCGCCGAGGTCTTCGGCCTGCTCGACCGGACGCTTCCCCTAGAGGGCCGGCGCGGCTGCTTCGGCTTCGGGACCCGCCGATTCAGCGACATCGACGACCTCAAGACCTATCTCCACTGGTGGGTGCGGCGCGTTCTGGCGCCGCTGGCGCTCGCCTCCGATGAGCCGGCGCCGACGGTCTGGCTCGAGGGCCGCATGGTCACTCTCGAGGTCGCCGTGTCCGGCCATCGCGCCGTCTCGCTCCGCATCCGAGAGGGTTCGACCGTCGGATTCCGGCCGACCGGGGAGGCGAGCACACTCTTTTTCCAACCGTTCGTCGTCGGCCGGGCTGGCCGGCGGGCCGCGGTGCGGATCTCGGTCAAGCAGGGCGACTACTTCGGCCCGGGAGTGACGCACGACGCCGCCTTCGTCGCCGTCGGACCCGAGCGGCCAGTACCTGTGCCGAGCGATCCGCCGCTCGAGATCCGCCTGGAGGCCCTCGAGACCGCGGTTTCGTTCGTCGACTGAGGACGGAAGACCTTCGAGAACGCCGGTCGCCCTGCTGTCGAAAATGACATAGACTCGTCTACGGAAGGGCGATGAGCATCAAGAAGGTCCTGTCGGTCGGCGTGCCGAAAGCGGAGCTCGGCAGTGTCTCGAAGCGGCTGCGCGACGCGTCGGGATACGAGGTCGAGGAGGCGCCCACCTGCCGCAGCGCCCTCAACCTCCTGGCCGAGATCCCATTCGACCTGATCGTGGTCGCCCATCCGCGCCCGGACCTCGAGCCGAAGGGATTTCTCGACGCCCTGCGCTCCGAAGGATCGGCGTCGCGCCAGGCCAAGGTGCTCCTGGTCACCGAGGATCCGACCCACGCCGATCTCGGCCAGCTCCGCCAGCGCGCCTTCGAGATCGTGCCGCGCGACGAAACCCTGCTCGAGGATCTCACCAGCCAGGCGCTCGAGGGGGATCCCCGGGTCGCCGTCTCGGTCATGGTCCGGCTGTCGGCGGAACTGCCCTACGGTCGCTCGATCCGCATCTGCCAGAGCGAGAACCTGTCGCGCTCCGGCATGCTGATCCGGACGGAGGACACCCTGCCGGTCGGCACCCCGGTAGAGGCCGAGTTCAGCCTGCCGGGCCAGAACGAGCCGATCGAGATCGAGGGCAAGGTCGTCCGGATGACGGTGCCGGGAGAGATCCCAGGCATCGCCCTCAACTTCGAGAGGCTACGCGGGGGCTCGCGCCACCGCCTCGAGACCTTTCTCGAAGCCGAGTGAGACTGCGGTTCCGAGGGACGGATCAGGGGCGAGGACGGGCCAGGACGAGCACCCGCGTGCCCGAGTCGAGCTCGTGCCGCTCGAGCACCTCGAAGCGCTCCTCCAGCAGGCGGTCGAACGTCTCCCGCTCGTAGTCGCGGAAGAGATCCTCCTTGTTGAGCAACAGGCGCTCCACCATCGGGTCGCTGCGACCGACCCACTCGATCACCAGATGCCCACCGAGATCGGCCAGCCAGGTCACGACCTCGTCGAGCGGGATGTTGGCGCCCAGCACCAGATGGTGGACCAGAGCGAGGGCGAGCACCAGATCGGGCGCACCCCGCGCCGCCAACGAGCGGCGCTCGGCCAGCCGCCATCCCTGTGACGGCGACGGGTCGCCGATGTTCTGCACCAGGGGCAGGAGATTGCCCACCTCTCTTTCACCCGGAGCCAACTCGCGGTAGAGGCGCTCGACCGCCAGCCGATCCGCATCCATCGAGACGACGTACTCCGCCGAGTTGGCGGCCAGCTTCGAATAGGCGCCCGTATTGGCGCCCAGATCCCAGACCAGCGACCAGCGCCGCCGTTCGAGGGCCCGGCCGACGAACGACCGCTTGGCGGCCAGGTCGGCCTCGTCGTAGCCGTGCTCGCGCTCGTACTCCGACCAGGTCGAGCGATCCTGGCGCCACTCGAGCCTGTCGACCACCTTCATCAGCCGGCGCACGTTGCGGCGGATCATCTCGGCGCTGAAGCCCGAGCGCTGGACCTCGCGCCGCGCGCTCACGCGCCTCCCCGAGGCCGCCCGCTGCAGACGGCTCTGTAGGTAGACGTCCAGGAACACCCCGGGCCGCAGGCGGTCGCGGAGCGACAGCAGGTCGGCGCACTCCTCGGGCGAGATGCCTTCGAGGCTGCCGCGCAGCCAGGGCTGGAACGGCAGGCCGCGGTAGGCGGTCAGCATGAGGGGATAGAGAAAGAGCTGGCAGAACTGGAGGTAGCCGATCCACGGCTCGCCCTCCTCGTGGCGCTGAAACGACGGCAGATCGATGAAGACCGGTCGCGCGCCGATCCACTGGATGTTGTAGGCGCTGGCGTCCTTGACGACGAAACCCTCGTCGAGTG
>JAWVZD010000475.1:0-2778 GCA_033722395.1 Thermoanaerobaculia bacterium
CCTCCACCCGCACCCGGGTGAGCTTCGAGGTCGGGACCCTCCAGCTCGGCGGCCACGCCCTCTTTCTCTCCAGCCGTGACATTCAGCTCGGCCGCGGCGAGACCATCGAGGACACCGCCAAGGTGCTGTCGCGCTACGTCGACGGCATCATGGCGCGCACCTTCGCCCACGCGGACGTCACGGGGCTCGCCGAGCACGCCTCGGTGCCGGTGATCAACGGCCTGACCGACGATCTCCATCCCTGCCAGGTGATGGCCGACCTGATGACGCTGCTCGAGGAGTTCGGCCGTCTCGAGGGGCGGCGCCTCGCCTACGTCGGCGACGGCAACAACATGGCCCGGTCGCTCGCCTTCGGGGCGGCCAAGGTGGGGATGGACTTCGCCATCGCGGCTCCGGAGGCCTATCAGCTCTCCGGCCGCTACCTCGAGCTGGCACGTCAGGACGCCGACGCCGCCGGCACCGAGATCGTGCTGACCGACGACCCGCACGAGGCCGCCGCCGGCGCCTCGGCGGTCTACACCGACGTCTTCGCCTCGATGGGGCAGGAGGGGGAGGCGGAGGAGCGCCTGCGCGCCTTCGAGGGGTTCCAGGTCGATGCCGGGGTGATGGATCGCGCCGAGCCCGAGGCGATCTTCCTCCACTGCCTACCCGCCCACCGCGGCGAGGAGGTTTCGGCCGAGGTCGCCGATGGTCCGCAGAGCCGCATCTTCGACGAAGCGGAGAACCGTCTGCACGCTCAGAAGGCGATCCTGCTCTGGCTGATGGGCGGGGAGGAGATCTCGTAGCAGCGTCGGTCGGTGCGTGCCCTCGACTGCAGTCGCCGTCGGTGTGCGATCCCGCTAGGCGCCTCGGGTCGCAGAAGGGCCCCCGGCTAGAGTTCCACTCCGGCGTCGACCAGCGCCTGCTGGAACGCCCGCCAGGCCCGTCCCCGGTGGCTGATGGCGTCCTTCTCCTGCGGGAGCATCTCGCCGTAGGTGCGCTCGGAGCCCTCGGGCCGGAAGACCGGGTCCCATCCGAAGCCGCGGTCGCCGCGTGCCGGCAGGACGAGCTCGCCCCGGGTGTGCCCCTCTCCGACGACCTCGGTCTCGCCGTCGAGATAGAGCAGTGCGCAGCGCGCCGTGGCGCGGGTGTCGCCCTCGTACGCCACCAGGCGGGCGATCCCCTCGGGACCGATCGCCTGGAGCATCCACTTGACCAGCGGCCCGGGGAAGCCGCCGAGGGCGGGAAGCTCGAGGCCGGTTTCCTCGACGACGACCGGCCGCTCGACGCGTTCGGCCGCCGCGCGAGCTTTGTGCGAGAGCACCTGGTGGAGGTCGAGCGACTGGATCTCGGGAAGGTCGATCTCGACCGTTTCGAGCCGCGGGAAGAGCCGCCGTGCTTCGGCGAGCTTCGACGGATTGCCGGTCACCAGTACGGCGCCGCGGCGGGATCCCGGGTGCGCCTCAGCCATCTTCGGCCGCCAACGCCTCGAGCCGCCGGACGAGATCGTCGACTTCGCGGCGTAGGTCGTCGAGGTCGCCGTCGTTCTCGATCACGATGTCGGAGGCGTTGCGGCGCATGCCGGGCGAGACCTGGGCGGCGATGCGGGCCCTTGCCTCCTCGGCCGAGAGGCCGCGCTCGACAGCGCGCGCGACGCGCTCTTCGGGCGGGGACTCGATCGTCACCACCACGTCGAACGCTTCGGCCATGCCCGATTCGACCAGCAGCGGTACTTCGAGAACCGTGATGCCCTCCGAGTCGGCCGCGATGCGGGCGAACTGGTCGCGCACCAGCGGGTGGATCGCCTGTTCGAGGCGGCGCCGGGCGATGCCGTCGGCGAAGACGCGCTCGGCGAGCCGGGTGCGGTCGACGCCGCCGCGCTCGTTCAGCACCTCGGCGCCGAAGAGCGCCTCGACGACGCGCGCGCCCGGACCTCCCGGCCGGTAGAGCTCGGCGACGATGCGGTCCGAGTCGACCACCTCGCAGCCGGCTTCGGAGAGCCATCGCCCGACGGTCGACTTGCCGCTCGCCAGTCCACCGGTCAGCCCGACGCGCAGCGGGCTCACGACGGCTCGAGCCCGTGGCGCCGCCGCGCGGCGGTCAGGGTGTTGGCGAGCAACATGGTCACGGTCAGCGGCCCGACCCCGCCCGGAACCGGCGTGATGGCGCGCGCGATCGGGGCGACGCGGCGGTAGTCGACATCGCCGACCAGGAAGTAGCCCTTCTCCTCGAAGGCGGCGCGGCGCTCGGCGTCGTCCGGGAAGAGGCGCTCGAGCTCGGCGGCGTCGTCGACCCGGTTGATGCCGACATCGACGACGACGGCGCCCGGCGCGACGTGGTCGGGGCCGAAGAAAGCCGGCCGGCCGATGGCGGCGACCAGCAGGTCGGCCCGGCGGCAGAGCGCCGCGAGATCGCGGGTTCTCGAGTGGGCCAGAGTCACCGTAGCGTTGCGCTCCAGGAGCAGGGCCGCCAGCGGCTTGCCGACGATCCGACTGCGGCCGACGACGACCGCGTCGAGCCCCTCGACGGCGATGTCGCTGCGCGCCAGCATCTCGACGATGCCGGACGGGGTGGCGGGAGCCAGCGCCGGCTGCCCACTCCACAGCCGGCCGACGTTGACCGGGTGGAAGCCGTCGACGTCCTTGGCCGGGTCGACCAGCTCCAGGATGCGGTCCTCGTCGAGGGCTTCTGGCAGCGGCAGCTGGACCAGAAAGCCGTCGATCGCCGCATCGGCGTTGAGCTCCTCGACGGTGCGCTCGAGCTCGGCCTGGTCGATGTCGTCCGGACGGCGCACCACCC
>JAWVZD010000476.1:0-2774 GCA_033722395.1 Thermoanaerobaculia bacterium
AAGCGTGCCCACTGCGCCCCGCCGTCGATCGAGACGAACAGCCCGTGCTCGGTACCCAGGAAGAGAAGCTCCGGGTCGATCGGATCCTCGCGCACGACGTGGGCGAAGCCCTCGAGCTCGTCGGTGGCGAGCGACTGCCAGCTCTGGCCGAAGTCGCTGGTGCGGTAGACGTAGGTCGTCATGTCGCCGCTGTAGTGACCGTCGACGGTGACGTACGCCGTGCCTTCGGCATGATGGCCCGCCTCGACCTCGGAGACCCACAGGCCGGCCGGCAGATCGGGGATGGCGGCGGTCACGTCGGTCCAGCTCTCCCCACCGTCGCGCGTCACGTGGACGAGACCGTCGTCCGAGCCGACCCAGACGATGCGTGGGTCGAGCGGCGACTCGCTGATGGTGAAGATGGTGGTGTTGTTCTCCGCCGTCGAGTTGTCGATCGACAGGCCGCCGGACTCCGATTGGCGCTGCCGCTCGGGATCGTCGGTGGTCAGGTCGGGGGAGATGCGCTCCCAGCTCTCGCCGCGATCGCGCGACCGCAACAGATACTGCGAGCCGACGTAGATCGTTCCCTCGTCGCTCGACGAGGCGTGGATCGGCGTGTCCCAGTTGAAGCGCAGCTCCTCGGCCTCCTCGTCGGCGTACGGCTTGACGTCCTTGGCCTCCTTCGTCGACCGGCGGTAGCGCATGACGTTGCCGCCCTGCGACTCGACGTAGACGTAGTCGGGGTCGATCGGGTCGACGATGGCGTAGAAGCCGTCCCCGGTGCCGATCAGCTCCCAATCGCTGTTCAGGATCCCGCCCGGCTTCTGCGACGGACCCATCCAGGTGCCGTTGTCCTGCAGACCGCCGTAGACGTTGTACGGGTAATCGAGGTCGTAGCTGACGTGGTAGTACTGCGCCAGCGGCAGGTCGCCGACGAAGCGCCAGTGGTTGCCGCGATCGTGCGAGATGTAGACGCCGCCGTCCGTCCCCAGGACGAGCTCGTGCGGGTTCGCCGGGTTGATCCACAGAGCGTGGTGGTCGCTGTGCACCGAGCCGCCCAGGCCGCTGGTGAACATCGAGGTGAACGATTCGCCGCCGTCGCTCGAGTTGGTGAGCGAGAAACCGGGCTTGTAGACCCGCCGGTAGTCGGTCGGATCGACCACCACGTACGCGAAGTAGAACGGCCGCGCCTGGATGTTGAACTCGGTGCTGGTCAGCTTCCAGGAGTTGCCCAGATCGTCGGACCGGTAGAGGCCGGTCTTCTCCGCCTCGACCACCGCGTAAACGACGCTCGGGCGCGACGGCGCGACCGCTACGGCGATGCGCCCCTTTTCGCCTTCGGGCAGACCGTTGGTGAGCTCCTCCCAGCTGTCGCCACCGTCGGTGCTGCGGTAGAGCCCGGAGCCGGGCCCGCCGGAGCGGAAGAACGACGCCGAGCGCCGGAACTGCCACATGCCAGCGTAGAGGATGTCGCCGTTCTGCGGATCGATCGAGAGGTCGGAGCAGCCGGTGTCCTCGTCGACCTGCAGCACCGCCTCCCAGCTCTCGCCGCCGTCGCGCGTGCGGTAGACGCCGCGCTCCTCGTTGGCGTCCCACAGGTGACCGGTGGCGCAGACGAAGACGGTGTCGGAGTCGGCCGGATCGATCGCGATGCGGGTGATGCGCTCCGAATCGGTCAGGCCGAGGTGCTTCCAGTTCTTGCCGCCGTCGGTCGACTTGTAGACGCCGTCGCCGACCGAGGTCGAGTTCCGGGTCCAGCCCTCACCGGTGCCCACCCAGACGACCTCGGGGTCGTTCGGATCGATCTTCACCGCACCGATCGACTGCGTGTGGTCGTCGAAGATCGGCTCGTAGGTGATGCCGCCGTCGACCGACTTCCACAGGCCGCCGCTGGCCGATCCGACGTAGAGGGTCAGCGGATCCTCCCCCACGACGTCGAGCGCCGCGATGCGGCCGCTCATGGTAGCGGGACCGATCGCTCGCGCTTCGAGTCCCCCGAAGGTGTTCGAGTCGATCTCGGCGGCGGTGATGGCTACCGGCAGGGCCGTGATCACGGCCAAGGCGGTACAGGCTCTCTTCAGCATAATTCTCCCTCCCCGGGTCTTCCTTACCGGAGGCCGGTGACCTCCCGAGAATCCCGTCGCCGGGGACAGCTGGTCCCCGACGGACGGGATGGCGTGCTCGTGCTATCGGCCCCTCGCGGCGATCAACCCTGATCGGCCTCGGGCTGGGGGGTCGCGGGCTCCGGCATCTCGAAGACCGAATCGTCGACCTCGGCATTGACTTCGACCGAGTCGATGATGATCCCCTGCGACCCCTGGGCGCCGCCCACCTCGACGGAGAACGGGAACATCAGGCCGTCGATCTCCTTGTAGTCGCCGAAGACCATCTCGACCTCCTGCTCCATGCCTTGGACCTCGGCGGTGCGGGTGAGCTTGATCGGGATGAAGTACTCAGCGTCCAGGAAGTGGTGCTCGACGTTTCCGTTGGCGCGCGTCACCTGGAGATGGTAGACCTCGGTGCCCTCCATCTCTTCCTTGCCGACGAGCTCGATCTCGATGCCCTTATCTTTCCAGTCGACCAGCGGGCCGTCGATGTCGGCCTGCGAAGCGAACTCCTCGCTGATGTCCTCGGGCATCGGCTGGGGATCGGCCTGGCCCATGAACGGCATGTACATCCACGCCTGCTCGCCGTCGTAGGCCTGGATCCCGGTCATCCCCTGGATGGTGAACTCCTGACGGATCATGTCGGGACGCTTGACGATGCGCACCACCGGAGCCTCGATGCCCTGCCCC
>JAWVZD010000477.1:0-2768 GCA_033722395.1 Thermoanaerobaculia bacterium
CGAGCACGAACCAGTCCCGGGGTCCGGTTCGAACCCGTCCCTTCGACCGGTCGTCGATGGCGCCCAGCCGGGCGTCCACGTACTGGTGACAGCTGTCCGACAGCGGCCGCCCAAGGACCGCCCTCGTCGGTCAGCCAGGTTGTTACGTAATGTCGTCGCTTACGCAGTCGAGTGTGATGGTCGTGATAGGGTGTGATCCATCGACCGGTCATGCCGCCATGGCCCGGAGCTCCTCGACGTTTTCTGGGGGGTCGTCGAAGGCAACGGCAAGTTGACTGTCGATGTCCGATTGAGCGAAGAACTCGTCCCAACGTCCGACCAGATCCAGCAGGCGTAGGTTCACCAGCGCCTTGCCCGTCGCTGCGCAGCCCCGCATACCCGGAAGCTTGAGCCGAATCTGGCTGGCTTGTGTTACGGCGCAGCCTAGCTGAGTGGAATCGAATCGGGCTGTCTGGTGGCCCTCGCTTTGACGACGGTGCGGACGGCGGCGATGGGCATCGAGGCGGTCGGTCGGGACGACGCGATGGGCATCGCGCTGTCGGTACGGACAGGGCGATGCCCACCGCGCGGTCGTAGCGAATCGCTCAGGCGAGGTGGTCGTGGGAGATGACGGTAGCGATGAGGTCGCGCTCGACGCGGGTTTTGTCGTAGCGAGCGGCCTGGCGCAAAGCGGCGGTGGCGAGTCGGTCGAGGTGCCGGAGGGTGCCGCCGGTGGCTTCGTGGAGGAGGCCGATGGCGTCTTCGGTGAAGATCTGTCGTTCGCTGCCGACGAGCGCGAGGCGGGTCCAGATGTAGTCGGCGGTGTCGCTGGGTGAGAGTGGGTCGATGCGGAGTCGTCGGGCGAGTCGGCTGTAGAGGGAGCGGTTTCTGCGCAGGCGCATGCGGTCGTCGAGCTCGGGGAGTCCGACGAGGATGAGCGAGAGCAGGGCCCTGGAGTCCCACTGGTAGTTCATGACGATGTGGAGGTGGTCGAGGGTGTCCTGGTGGAGCAGGTGGGCCTCGTCGATGAGAAAGACGGGGTGAATCTGGTCGCGTCCGAGCTCCTCGACGTGGGTGGAGAGGGCGTAGAAGACGGCGGCCGCGGTCGCCTTGGGCGCCAGGCCCAGGGCGTGGCAGATCTGCCTGTAGAAGTCACGTCGGCCGAGGGTGGCGTTGGAGCAGTAGGTGAGCCGGAAGCCGTGGTCGGGCAGGGCCTGGCGCAGGGCGCGCAGGATACAGGTCTTGCCGACGCCGGGCTCGCCGGTCAGCAGGACGGACTCGCGGCTTTCCATGGCGTCCACCAGGGACCGGACGAGGCCCTCTTTGGAAGGCGGCAGCCATAGGTCACGGTCGAGGATCTCCTTGGAAAACGGTGGGGCGGTCAGATCGAAGGTGTCGCAGTAAGTCGAATTCATCGCTGTCCTCCTTTGCCGGACGTGCGGCCGGCAGCCTTGTCGAGCAGGGCTGTGGCGGGGTCGAAGGGTCGTGTGGGCTCGTCGGTCGCCGGGGCCGCCGGTCGCTGCCGGGGTTTGCTGGCGTTGGCGACGGGATCCACGGGGCTGAGGTCGTAGCGCTCGCCGCGGTACTCGACCCAGGGGGCGCGGCTTGAGACGACGAGGGTCCTGGCGACGGTGACGGTCTTGCCGGCGAGGAAGCCCTGGTCGAGCTGCCACAGGTCGCCGTCGATGGTCAGGGTCGAGTCCTTTCGAATGCGGCGTCGCTGTCGGACGGTGTAGGCGTCGGCGAGCTGGTCTTCGGTGACCGGTCGCGCCGTGGAGCGCGTCCACCGCTGGGCCGGACTTCGGCCGAGCAGCCCCCCGTGGGGCGCCCGGTGGTAGTGCTGGTCGACGAAGGCCCATAGCCGGACGTTGACGTCGTGCAGCGAGCTGGCGGAGCCGAGGTGGTCGAGGCAGCCCTCTCGCAGGGTTCGCCAGAAGCGCTCCATCTTGCCGCGGGCCTGGGGGTCGTAGGGGCGGGCGTGGATGAGATTGATCTCGAGGCGGCTGCAGACGAGGCTCAGCGCCTTGCCGCGGTAGGTGCTGCCGTTGTCGAGGTAGAGGGCGCAGGGCGCGCCGTGGCGTCGCAGGGCGCGGGCCAGGAGCTCGAGCATCTCGACCTCGCGCTCGCTGTGGTGGGCCCAGATGGCGACGATGTAGCGGGCGTTGTCGTCGAGCAGCGCGTGGATCCGCAGCGGTCGCTTGCGGCCATCGACGACGATGTCATCGCCGTGACAGACGTCGGCGTGCCACAGAGAGCCTGGCGTGGCCGTCTCCCAGCGCAGCCGCTGGCGGCCCTGGGTGCGCAGGGTCTTTCGGTCGAGGCCGTGCTGGCGGTAGAGGCGATTGACGACCGACGCCGAGGTCGTGTCCGGCTCGAGGCGACCGTCTGCCACCAGGGTGCGGAGGATGATCGGCGTCGAGACCGTCGGGTTCTCTCGCCGGATGTCCAGGAGCAGCTCGATCAGCTCGGGACGGAGCTTGCGCCCGGCCCCACGGTCGGCACGAAGGGCGGGCATCAGGGCGTCGATGCCTCCGCGGCGGAAGGCGTAGTACCATCGCTCGATGGTGGAAAAGCCGTACCTGCGCGTCACCGGTGAGCCCGGCGGACGATACCGCTGGGCGGCGAGCTCGCGCAGCGCCTCGGCCAGCTGACCGCGCTCCAGCTCGCCGGCGACCAGCAGCGGACCGATGACGCCAAGGCGAAAGTGGGCGACAGCCTCGCGGTGGTCGCGAGGCTCGGCATCTCGAAGTTTCATGATGACTCCGGGTGTGGGTGAAAACGCCTCGCCA
>JAWVZD010000478.1:0-2767 GCA_033722395.1 Thermoanaerobaculia bacterium
CCCTCGACCGACGGAGCGACGCCGACCGGTATACAATCGGCACCCCTCCCGGGCCTGAACGACTTCGCCGGCCGGGACGGGTCCGGGCTCTACGGCGGACGCCGGTCGGAAGCGGCCTCACGCTGTCGCCGTCCCCGGCTCAGCGATGGAGCACCTCGAGCGCGCGAAGTCAACCGGCGCGTCGCCGCGACGGCCGAAAGGGAATCGATGATAGGCCAGACGCTCTCGCACTACCGGATCCTCGACAAGATCGGCGAAGGCGGCATGGGTCAGGTCTTCGTCGCCGAGGACACGAATCTCCATCGCAAGGTGGCTCTCAAGATCCTGCCGGCGGAGATGGCGGGCAGCCAAGACCGCCTCGAACGCTTCCGGCGCGAAGCCCAGGCGGTAGCGGCGCTGTCGCACCCCAACATCGTCACCATCTACTCGATCGAGGACTCCGAAGCCGGTCATTTCATCACCATGGAGCTGGTCGACGGCAAGAGCCTCGACGAGTTGATCTCCGGCGACGGCCTGTCGCTCGAGCGGACTCTGGAGATCGCCGAGCCCCTAGTCAAAGCCCTCGCCGCCGCCCATCAGCGCGGCATCACGCACCGGGACCTCAAGCCGGCCAACATCATGCTCACCGGCGATGGCACCGTGAAGATCCTCGACTTCGGCCTCGCCAAGCTGACCCGGGGAGGCGACTCGGATTCCCACGAGGATCTACCGACCCAGACCCTCACCCAGGAGGGGACGGTGGTCGGCACCGTGCCCTACATGTCGCCCGAGCAGGTGCAGGGCAAGGCGGTCGACCACCGCACCGACATCTTCTCGCTCGGAATCATCCTCTACGAGATGGCCACCGGTCACCGCCCCTTCCGTGGCGAGACCTCCGCCGAGGTGGTCTCGTCGATCCTGCGCGATGCGCCGGAGGCGGTCACGGAGTCGCGACCGGACATGCCGGAGCAGCTCGGGCGGATCATCGCCCGCTGCCTCGAAAAGGAGCCCGAGCTGCGGTACCAGACGGCGCAGGACATCCAGACGGCCCTGCACAGGATCGGCGAGGAGGTCGAGGGCTCGAAGGGCGGCGAGATGGCCTCGGTGGCTGTGCTGCCGTTCGTCGACATGAGCCCCGAGAAGGACCAAGACTACTTCTGCGAGGGGCTGGCCGAGGAGCTGATCAATGCCCTGGTGTCGATCGACGACCTGAGGATCGCGTCGCGCACCTCGGCCTTCCGCTTCAAGGGCTCCTCGCAGGACATCCGCGAGATCGGTCGGCGGCTCGGGGTGTCGACGGTGCTCGAGGGAAGCGTGAGGAAGGCCGGCAACCAGGTCAGGATCTCGGTCCAGCTGGTCAACGTCGCCGACGGCTACCACCTGTGGTCGAATCGCTACGACAGGAAGCTCGAGGACGTCTTCGCCATTCAGGACGAGATCGCTCAGTCGATCGTCGAGGCGCTCGAGGTGACTCTGACGCCGAAGGCCAAGCAGGCCGCCGAGAAGGCCGCCCCGGCCGACGTGCAGGCCTACGACTACTACCTGAAGGGCCGCAAGTTCTTCTACGAGTTCCGCGAGAAGGGCTTCGAGCTGGCGCGCCAGATGTTCGCCCGCGCCATCGTCATCGACGAGCGCTACGCCCGCGCCTACGCCGGGGTGGCCGACTGCTGCTCGTTCCTCTACATGTACTTCGACGCCAGCGAGGCGAACCTCAAGGAGGCCGACGCGGCGAGTCGCAAGGCGGTCGAGATCGACCCGGACAACGCCGAGGCGCACGCCTCGCGCGGGCTGGCGCTGTCGCTGTCCGGTCGCTACGAGGAGGCGGAGGCCGAGTTCGAGCGCGCCGTGGAGCTGAACCCGAAGCTCTACGAGGCGCACTACTTCCACGCCCGAGCGCTGTTCGCTCAAGGGCGCCACGAGGAGGCGGCCCGCCGCATGGAGATCGCCTGCGAGGTCAATCCGGAGGACTATCAAGCCCCGACGTTTCTCGCCCAGACCTATCTCTGTCTCCATCGCCGGGCCCACGCCAGCGCCGCCTTCCGGAAGGCGATCGAGCGCATCAAGAAGCACATCGCCTACAACGCCGACGACGCCCGCGCGCTCTATCTGGGAGCCGCCTGCCTGATCGAGCTCGGCGAGATGGAGCAGGCGCAGGAATGGGTCGAACGAGCGCTCGAGATCGACCCCGACGACGCTCTGGTGCTCTACAACGTCGCCTGCACCTACGCCCAGCTCGGCGAGTACGAAAACGCCATGGACTGTCTCGACAAGGCGATCGAAAGCGGCATGGGCCAACGCGAGTGGATCGAGAACGACCCTTACTTCGATCCGCTGCGTAGGAATCCGCGGTTCGTCGCGCTGCTCGAGAGGCTCGAAGGCGTCGACCTCGACTCCGGCGCGGGCGACTGAGGTCGGAGTCCTCCTCAGAAGATCTCGACGGTCAGTCCGCCGCCCGCCAGAACCTCGAAACCGTCCCGTAGCACGACCACCTTGCCGGCCCGCAGGATCGCCTCGCCGGTCGCCTCGATGGTGAAATCCGGTCCCGCCGCGAGGCTCTGGCAGGCCCTGAAGACCTCGGTCGTCGTCACCGTCCGCTGGCTCAGCACGAGGTCGTCGGAGCCGCAGATCTCGGCGGTGAAGTCCGCCGTCTCCGAAGCGAAGTTGCCGCTCACCTCCAGCTCGGCGGCGAGGCTTCCCTCCGAGCTCGAAAGCACGCCAAGCGACACCGTGCAGCTCGCCCCCGGGGCGAGACAGGGTGTCGCCGAGCAGGGGGAGGAACCGCCGTTCG
>JAWVZD010000479.1:0-2764 GCA_033722395.1 Thermoanaerobaculia bacterium
CTCCGAGGCCGGCACCGAGGCGACGGCCCAGGCGGCCGCTTCACGCTTGATGACCGTCGCCAGCCGCTCCCGCTCGTCGGGCGAGAGATGCTTGCTGTCGTCGACGCCAGGGATCGAGCCGCCGAGGGGGGGGATCACCGCGGCCGCCACTACCGGGCCGGCCAAACAACCCCGCCCGGCCTCGTCGACACCAGCGACGCGCTCGTAGCCCAGGAGACCGAGCTCGTCCTCGAGACCACGCACGAGGCTCAGGCGGTAGGTCTCCGCCACGAGCTGAGCCAGTGTCGGCAAGGCCTGTGTCGCCAAGTCGTCTCCATGCCGGCCGGAGGCTGGGCGCGGCCCCGAAGGGGACCGTTCTACGAGGTCTGCTGCCGATCCTCGCGGCGCTCCTCGATCCGAGCGGCCTTTCCGCGCAGGTTGCGCAAATAGTAGAGCTTTGCGCGCCGCACCTTGCCCTGTCGCACCACCTCGATCCGGTCGATCGTCGGCGAATGCAGAGGAAAGATCCGTTCGACGCCGATGCCGGACGAGATCTTGCGGACCGTGAAGGTCTCTCGCGTGCCACCACCGCGTCGCGCGATGACGACCCCTTGGAAGACCTGAATGCGCTCCTTCGCTCCCTCCGTCACCTTGACGTGGACTCGCACCGTGTCGCCCGGCCGGAACTCCGGGATGTCGGAACGCAAAAACTCTCTTTCGACTTCTCGCAACTCGCTCATGACTGTCCTCGACCCTCGAATTCTCTACCACGCGGAGCCCTCGATACTAGCACGACCTCAGCACTCCTCGTCATCCTCGTTCGTCACACCCGCCTCCCTCTCTTCGGCCTCTATCTCACCGAGCAGTCGACGGTCGTCGGCATCGAGCCTGGCGTCGCGCAGTAGATCGGGGCGCTTCTGGCGCGTCAGCCGCAGGCTCTCGCTACGGCGCCAGCGCTCGATCGCCGCATGATCCCCCGACAGGAGGACCGGCGGCACCTCCAGGCCCTCGACGACCGCCGGACGGGTGTAGTGCGGGTGATCGAGCAGCCCGCTGCGAAAACTGTCCCGCTCGACCGACTCGGGCAGACCGACGACGCCCGGGATCTGCCGTGACACCGCCTCGATCAGCACCATCGCCGGGAGCTCTCCGCCCGACAGCACGTAGTCGCCGATCGAGATCTCCTCGTCGACGACCAGATCGTGGACGCGCTGATCGAAGCCCTCGTAGCGTCCGCACAGGAGCAACAATCGCGGTCGCTCACCGAGTCGCCGCACCGAGCGCTCGTCGAGACGTCGGCCGCGCGGCGACAGCAGGACACGCCACGCATCCTCCCCTTCGGCGAGGGATCGGACCGCCGCGATCCAGGGCGGGGCCCGCATCACCATCCCGCCGCCACCGCCGTACGGCTCGTCGTCGACGACGCGGTGCCGATCGGTGGTGAAGTCGCGCAGGTCGTGTACCGCGACACCTAGCAGTCCCTTCTCGACGGCCCGACCGACCAGACTGGTCTCGAGAAACGGCCCGAACAGCCGTGGAAAGATGGTTACGACGTCGATGTGCATGTTTCGATCATTCCCGGCGGCAGATCGAGCACGATGACACCCGCCTCGATGTCGACCCGCTCGAGATAGGCGCTAACGAACGGCACCAACAGGCGTCGGCCGGGCCGCTCGACCTCGAGCAGCAGACCGCCGCCGTCCTCGATCACCTCGACGACGCGGCCGAGGTCGAAGCCGTCCGAGGTGCGGCATTCGCACCCCTCGAGCTCGTAGTAGTAGTACGCGCCCTCCGGCGCCGGCGGGACCCTGTCGCGCTCCACCTCGAGCCAGGCGGAGCGCAGGTCGTCGACCTGGCCGCGCTCGTCCAGTCCTTCGAAGCGGACCAAGCGGACACCCTTGTGAGGTCGCGAGGAGGCGACCACCAGATGCCGCGTCTCGCCGCCTGCGGTGCGGACGAGCAGCTCGCTGCCCGCCTCCATCCGCTCGGCCGTGTCGCTCGTCACCTCGACCGCCACCTCACCCCGCACACCGTGCGGCTTGCGGATCCGGCCGACCCGCACCGTGGCGGGCAGACGGCGCCCGTCTCCATCCTTCATCGTAGAGGATCTTCGCATGGAGCGGGTCCGACAGCCGGACCCGTCGAGGGCACCCGCCCGCTCCCCTCGCCGGAGGAGCGATCAGCGCGGATCGACTCGTGCCGTGTCAGTCGATGATCTGGAGCTCGTAGCGCCGGCCGTCTCGCGCGCCGCGCGCCGCGAGCAGGGAGCGCATCGCCCGCGCGGTCCGGCCCTGACGACCGATCACCTTGCCGAGGTCGTCGTCGGCTACGTGAAGCTCGAAATGTGTCGTGCCGCCACGGTCGTCGGCGACCAGCTCGACGTCGTCCGGGTAGTCGACCATCAGCCTGACGACTCGCTCCAACTCGTCCTTGAGGTCGGACATCGTCGCCTCCTAGGCCGAGTCGAGCAACCGTCGGACCGAGCTCGACAGCTGGGCACCCTGCTCGACCCAGTACTCGGCTCGCTCGCCGTCGATCTCGATCTTCGGCGGATCGCTGCGCGGATCGTAGTATCCGAGCTCCTCGACCGCGCGGCCCTTCGGTGGGCGGCGGGAGTCGGAGACGACGACGCGGTAGAAGGGTGCATGACGCGCACCCATTCGTCGTAGTCGTATCTTCAGCATACTTCGGTGACTCCTTCTTCTATCCCGAGATGGTCGTGGGGCGGGATCGCCCCGGCCGACCGGGAGGAGGGCAAATTCTACCAGAGTGCCGCACCAGCCGC
>JAWVZD010000480.1:0-2762 GCA_033722395.1 Thermoanaerobaculia bacterium
AGTCGTCGGTGTGCTGCCAGACCGGCCCGCCGCGGCCCGGCAGGAACTCGTAGAAGTTGTTGTGGCTAGCGGCGGTCTCGCGCGGCGTCAGCCGGTCGGCGATCGCCGCAGGAAGATCGTAGGCGGCGTTGCGGTCGGGTGGGAAAAGCCCCGGGCGCTCCAGGGGCGGCGTCAGCTTGCCGAGCTTCTCCGGCTCCTCGCCCCGAACGATCGGCGCACCGATGGTGGGCAACACCGCCGCCGCACCGAGTCCGGCGAGGAACTTCCGCCGGTCGAAGAAGAACTCCGGCGGCGTGATCCGCCGAGACCTGACCGTTCCGTCGAACCGTCTCTTCACCGCTCCTCCCAGAGCCGCCTTCTGATCATACATCCCGGCTCGGGCGCGCTCCTCGACCGCGATCCGCTCCCAACCGTCGTGCTGGACGAGGAGACCCTCGACGGGCGGCTCCCAGCGACATCGAAGGAGATCTCGCCAAGGCGTAAACGAGGCGCTAGAATCGTACGGTGAGCCACCGCCGCACGCCACCTCGCGGACGCGCCGCCTCCTCGAACCCCGTCAATCGCTTCGAGCGCATCGAGGTCGAGCCGGAGGAGCCTTCCGCGCAGAAGATCGAGACGCTCTATCTGCGCGACACGAGTCGCACGATCCTGGCCACCAACGAGAGCCCCGACGTCCCGTTCGACGTCTCGCTCAACCCGTACCGGGGTTGCGAGCACGGTTGCATCTACTGTTTTGCTCGTCCGACCCACGAATACTTGGGCTTCTCCGCCGGCCTCGACTTCGAGAGCCGCATCATGGTCAAGGAGGACGCGCCGGAGCTGCTGGCGCGCGAGCTCGACCGACCCGGCTGGCGGCCTCGGTTCATCGGCCTTTCGGGTGTCACCGACCCCTATCAGCCGATCGAGCGCAAGCTCCGACTCACCCGGGGCTGCCTCGAGGTCCTGGCGGCCTACCGCAACCCGGTCGGCATCGTCACCAAGAACACCCTGGTCAGGCGAGACGCCGACCTGCTGCGGGAGCTCGCGGTCGTCGACGCTGCCGCCGTCTATCTGTCGATCACCACGTTGAGATCGGAGATCACCCGGGTCATGGAGCCGCGCACCTCCCGGCCGTCCGATCGCCTCGCCGCCATCCGCGAGCTCAGCGCCGTGGGGGTCCCTTGCGGCGTGCTCGTAGCGCCCGTGATCCCGGGCCTGACCGATCACGAGATCCCCGAGATCCTCGCCGCCGCGACCGACGCCGGAGCCCGCTTCGCGAGCTTCATCCCGCTGCGGCTGCCCGGCGCCGTGGCACCGCTCTTCGAGGACTGGCTGGAGGAGCGCTTCCCGGACCGCAAGAAGCGGGTCTTGAACCGGGTGCGCGACATGCGCGGCGGCCGTTTGAACGACGCCCGCTTCGGCTCGCGCATGCGGGGCGAGGGGCCGTACGCCGAGCAGATCCGGGCTCTCTTCGACACCTCGCGGCGCCGCCTCGGCCTCGAGCATCCCGGCCCGAAGCTGTCGAGCGCCGCCTTCCGGCGGCCTTCGGGCCATCAGCTCGACCTCTTCCCCGACGAGCCGACGACCGAAGCCGACTGATGGGCGCGGTCGAGCGACTCGAGCACCACGAGATCGAGGGCCTGCGGGTCGGCCGCTTCGGCGGAGCGATCAATACGACCTGCATCCTCTACCGGCTGGGCGATACCGTGATCGACACCGGACCGCCGAACCAGTGGCGTACCGTCCGCCGCTTCCTCGCCGAGCGCGAGGTGCGCCGGGTCGTGGTGACGCACCACCACGAGGACCACAGCGGCAACCTCGCCCGGCTCGAGGACGAAGAGACCCCGGTCTACGCCCCTCCGGAGAGCCGTCCGCCGCTGACTCGCGGCTTCCGCCTGCGGGCGTACCAGCGCATCGTCTGGGGGCGGCCGGCCCGAGTCGAGCCCCGGCCGCTGCCGCCGGCGATCGTCCTGCCGGGCGGTCTCGACCTGCGGCCGATCGCGACCCCGGGGCATTCTGCCGACATGACCTGCTTCCTCGAGCCGAATCGAGGATGGCTCTTCAGCGGCGACCTCTACATCGGCACCCGCACCCGGGCGCTGCGCGGCGACGAGGACCTGGGCGCGCAGCTGGACAGTCTGCGCCGGGTGCTCGAGCTCGACTTCGACACCGTGCTGTGCTCGCATCGGGGCGTCCTGCTCGATGGCAGAGAGCGCCTCCGCGCCAAGCTCGACTATCTCGAGTCGCTCTGCCAGGCGGCTCGCGAGCTGCGGCGCGAAGGCTTCGGCACAGGGCAGATCACCCGGCGCCTGCTCGGTCGCGAGGGCCTGTTCACTTGGGTCACCGGGTTCCACTTCAGCAAGCGGAACCTGATCGAGCACTGCCTAAGGCTGCCTCCCGATGCGGCCGACGCCTGACGACCACCGGCTCCCCCCTGCAACCGCATCGCGGTCCCTCTCGTCCTACGGTCGAGTAGGCTGGATCGAGAAACCGACGCGTGAGGAGAGTGAGATGTATCAAAGCTACGACCCCGGCATGTTCTGGGCGGCGTTCGGCGCCCTCTGGATCTTTGGCTGCGCCCTGGTACTGATCGTCGTCTGGCACCTGCGCAGCAAGCAACGCATCGAGAAGCTGAACCTGATCCATCAGGAAAGGATGAGAGCCATGGAAAAAGGGATCCCGCTGCCGGAGGTCCCCGAGCTGGACGAGGAGAGTCGCATCGAGATCAAGCCGATCCGGATCAATCCGAAGTGGCCCCTGGGCCTGGGCGCCCTGTGCCTGAT
>JAWVZD010000481.1:0-2751 GCA_033722395.1 Thermoanaerobaculia bacterium
CGACCGAGAAGTCTTCGCGCTGCAGCGTCAGCGAGCAGAGCTCCACCGAGACGAGCACCGCCACCCGGTCGGGGTAGGCCTTGACGTAGTCGGCGGCGCGCGCGATCCCCGCCGCCCCGGCGACGCAGCCGAGGCCGAAGATCGGCGTTCGGGCGACATCGGTGGGGAGGCCCAACCGGTTGATCAACCGCGCATCGAGCGACGGGGTGGCGATGCCGGTGACCGAGACGAAGAAGAGCGCGTCGATCTCGTTCGGCCGGAGTCCGGCACGCCCCAGCGCGTCCCCGGTGGCGGCGGCGCCGACCTCGAGGCCGACGCGGATCCATGCGTCGTTGGCGTCGCCGAACGAATCGAGCTCGTGATAGCCGTCGATCGGCAGTGCCAGATGGCGGCCGCCCACCAGGACGTTCTCGTGCAGTTGCTCGAGGCGCTCCGGGTTGAAGAGCTTGCCGGCCCACAGCCGGCGAAACTCGGCCAAGAGCTCCTCCTGGGAGTAGTAGTTGGGAGGAAAGGCGGAACCGACGGCCTGAATACGCATCGTACGGTGTGTGCCCGCGCGGCGGTGAGAGGTTCGACGGCGGGCGGGTGTTCGGATGTTAGCGCAGCGTCGGTGCCCTCCGGCCGGTCGCCCGCCGATCGTCTAGACTCTCCGACGCGAAGCCCCGGAGCCCTCTCCAGCGTCGATCGGCCCGCCGAGGGCTTACGGTGACATCCGCCGCCGGCGCAGCTCCGTACGTAGACGCGTAGATGAGCTCCGACACCTCTTCCGATGCGACGCTGCTGGTCTTCACGCTCGGCCCGGCGGCCGACAGCCGGCGCCGGCCGGTCCTGCCGCCGCGTCTCGGCGGCCTCGAGCGCGGCCTGCGCTGGGGCTGTCTGGGCGGCATCCTCGACGCCGGCCGCGACTGCGGGGTGGACCTCGCAGTAGCAACCGACGCCGATCTCGACCTGCCCGCCGACGTGCGGCGAGTCGAGCAGAGCGGCCGCACCTTCGCGGCGCGCTTGGCGGGCGCCGTGCGTCGCGCCGAAAGCTCCCGGCCGGATCGCCCGCTGGTCGTCGTCGGTGCCGATCTTCCCGGCTTCCGCCGCACGCACCTCGATGACGCACTGGCTCGCCTCGCCGACGATCCCGACGCGGTCGTCGTCGGACCGAGCCCCGACGGCGGCGTCTATCTGATCGCCGCGCGCCGCCCCCTCGCCGGCGTCTTCGAGCGCGTCGAGTGGTGTCGCGAGCACACCCGCTCCCATCTGATCGAGGTCCTCGCCAGGCGCGGTCACCGCGTCGTCCTGTTGCCGCCCTTGGCCGATCTCGATCGCCCCGGCGACCTCGCCCACCTGCTGGCCGGCGACCGCTCGTCGGGCTTCGGCCCGCGCCTGGCGCGGGCCCTGCGCGAGGCGTTGCGCCGGCTCTGCCGGCCGATCGCGGCCTGCGAGATTTCCCTTCCGCGGCTCGACCTGCTTCGCCTCAACCCGCATCGCGGCCCGCCCGCCTGATACCGAGATCCCGTTCGAACGAGCCCTCCGAGCCGCGCAGCGTTTGCCGGCCTCGGAGCCGACCCCTGATCGACAGGCGCCCGGAGACCGACTCGAGGTGCGCCGATGGAAGGACCGATGTCTGTCGCCAACGTAGAAGGAATCGTCAAGCAACGCTACGCCGAGGGAGCCACCCGGCGTGTCACCGAGCTCTGCTGCCCGGTCGACTACGACCCGCGCTACCTCGAGGTCATCCCCGAAGAGGTCTTGGAGCGCGACTACGGCTGCGGCGACCCCAGCCGGCACCTCGCCGAGGGTGAGACCGTGCTCGACCTGGGGAGCGGCTGCGGCAAGATCTGCTTCATCGCCTCGCAGGTGGTCGGCCCCGGAGGCCGGGTCATCGGCGTCGACATGACCCACGAGATGCTCGACGTGGCGCAGCGCAACGCCCCCGTGGTGGCCGAGGCGATCGGCTACGCCAACGTCGAGTTCCGGCGCGGCCGGATCCAGGACCTGGGGCTCGATCTCGATCGGCTCGACGCGCTCCTGGCCGAGCAGCCGATCACCGATGCCGAGGGGCTCTTCGCCATCGAGGCGGCGGCCGAGGAGCTGCGCCGCACCGAGCCGATGATCGCCGACGACTCGGTCGACGCCGTGGTCTCGAACTGTGTCCTCAACCTGGTCGAAAACGGCGAGAAGAGGCAGCTCTTCGCGGAGATCTTCCGTGTCCTCAGGCGCGGCGGGCGGGCGGTGATCTCCGACATCGTCTCCGACGAGCCGGTGCCGGAGCACCTGCAGCGCGACCCCGAGCTGTGGAGCGGCTGCATCTCCGGCGCGATGACCGAGAGCGAGTTCGTCGAGGCGTTCGAGCAGGCCGGCTTCTACGGCATCCGTATCCTCGAGCGCCAGGCCGAGCCGTGGCAGACCGTCGAGGGGATCGAGTTTCGCTCGCTCACCCTGGAGGCGTTCAAGGGCAAAGAGGGGCCGTGCCTGGAGCGCAAGCAGGCGGTGGTCTACAAGGGCCCCTTCAAGCAGGTTCTGGACGACGACGGCCACCGGCTCGAGCGCGGCAAGCGCTCGGCGGTGTGCGACAAGACGTTCCGGATCTTCAGCGGCGCTCCCTACCGCGAGCACTTCGATCTCGTCGAGCCTCTCGAGGAGATCCCACTGGACGAAGCCGCCACCTTCGACTGCGTCGGGGTGCGCGAGCGTCATCCGCGCGAGACCAAGGGCGAGGAGTACGACGTCACCACCGACGCCGCCGACTGCTGCGCTCCG